>NZ_JBFAJW010000002.1:0-251059 GCF_040655395.1 Nocardia sp. NPDC050435 | reverse complement strand
GGCACGGCCGGGCAGGCTCGGGAATCGGTGGGTGCGCAAGGCGCGGCCGGGCAGGCTCCGGGATCGGTAGCTGCGCAAGGTGCGGGTTCGCATGCTGTGCAGGCGGAGTCGGCTGCACAGCGGGCGCAGGTGAACTATGCGGCGCAGGCACAGGTGGCCGGGGATTCGGCGGGGGCCGGTTTCGACACGCCGGTGGGGGCGGCGGAGCAGGGGGCGGCGAGCCAGGGGGGTGCTGGGTCGGAGGAACTGCTGCGGTCGGTGGAGGCGGCGTGGGCGGATATCCGGGCCAAGGTGCGGGAGTTCGGGGCCGCGGTGCAGGCGTTGCTGTCGGGTGCCTCGGTGGCGCGGATCGAGGGTGACGTGATCGTGTTCGCGCACCAGCACGCTCCACTGGCGAAGCGGTTGTCGGAGCCGCGCAATATCGAGGCGGTGCGGTCGGCGGTACGGGCGGTGCTCGGGCGCGACCACGATATTCGCTGGGAGGCGGGCGGTGTCGCGACACGTCCGGCGGCGGCGCCGGCCAAGCCGCCGCGCGGCGGAGCGCAACCCGGGCAGCCTCCGCGTGGCGGCGGTGACGGCGGCGGGCCCGCGGCTCCACCCCGCTTCTCGCGGCCGAGCCAGGCCAAGAACGCGCAGGCCGGTGGCGCGAACAACGCCCCGCCGCGCTCGCGGCCGGAGCCCAAGCCGTACGCCGACGACGACATCCCACCGCCCGACTTCCCCGATCTACCGGACGACCCGGGCCCTTTTGATTACCCGCCCGCCGAGACGGGCGCCGCACCCACCCCCGACGCGGCGTCGCGTGACCTCACGCCGGAGGAGGAGCAGGAGCTGATCGCGGAAGCGGCCAAGCCGGTCGCCCCGGAGGACCGGCGAGATCCGGACGAGGTCGCCCTGGAATTGCTCCGCGCCGAACTGGGCGCCACGCGCATCGACGGCTGAGACCCGCTGGGCCCAGGCGCCGGATGAGCCGCTCCGCGAGGGAACTTGCGCCGTCGGCGTCGTGACGGCGCACGTCACCGGCGCGACGTACGTCACCGGCGCGACGCACGTCACCGCCGCGACGCATGTCGACCCCTGAGACTCGACGGGGTTAGGGGCCGATGGGTCGTTCCGGAATCGCTCGTGCTCCGACGTCGCGGCGACGCGTGTCGACCGCTGAGATCCGGTGGATCCGAGCGTGCCGGATAAGCCGCTCCGGAACCCCGTGCGCCGTCGGCGTCGTGGCGGCGCAGGTCGCTGTCACCGCCGCGACGCAGGTCGACAGCTGAGTCTCGACGGGTTACCGGCCGGATGGGTCGTTCCGGAATCACTCATGCTCCGTCACCGCCGTGACGCGTGTCGACCGCTGAGATCCGGTGGATCCGAGCGTCCTGGATGGGTTGCTCCAGAATCCCTGTGCGCCTGGCGGTGGACGCGCGACCACGGCGGAGCCCCCGTTGGTGTGGGGTGCCCGAGGGATCGTGCCCGGCGCGACGCGCATCGGCGGCGGAGATCTGGTGGGTGCGGGCGCTCGGCAGGTCGCTTCGAAATTCCGTGTGTGACGCACATCGGCTGCTGAGTCCGTCGGTTCGGGCGCCGGAGGGGTCGCTCCGGGATTGCCGTATGCCGGTCCGCGGGCGACGCGCGTCGGCGATCCGGAGCGGCGGGCGGAACCCGGGTTGTAACCGCCGGGGTCGATCGCTCCGGAATTGCTCCTCGGTGAGCCGGGCGCCACATCATCACATGGTTGACAAGCACCGCAGTCAGGACGTTAAGTTAACCGGAGTTCGCACAGCGCGTATTATGAACGGGTGGCCGTCGACTCTGGTATGGCGAGGCTCTATCGTGAGCAGTTGCGTGCCCGGATTTGTACAGCGTTATGCGGCACGAACGACGAGCCTGGAGCGTTTTGAGGACGCAGGGTAACTCCCGGCCGCCGCACCCCAAGGAAGGAAACACTCCACATGACCACAGAGGCCTACATTTACGAGGCCATCCGCACCCCGCGCGGACGCGGCAAGAAGAACGGTTCGCTGCACTCGGTCAAGCCGATCGACCTCACCGTGGGTCTGATCCAGGAGCTGCGGAACCGTTTCCCGAACCTCGACGAGGACCAGATCTCGGACGTGATCCTGGGTGTGGTGAGCCCGGTCGGCGATCAGGGCATGGACATCGCCCGCACCGCCGTGACCGTGGCCGGCCTGCCCGACACCGTCGGCGGCTTCCAGCTCAACCGCTTCTGCGCCTCCGGCCTCGAGGCCGTCAACCTGGCCGCCCAGAAGGTGCGCTCGGGCTTCGACGACCTGGTCATCGCCGGCGGCGTCGAGTCCATGTCCCGCGTGGCCATGGGCTCCGACGGCGGCGCCTGGGCCCTGGACCCGGCCACCAACTACGACACCTACTTCGTCCCGCAGGGTGTCTCGGCCGACCTGATCGCGACCATCGAGGGCTTCACCCGCGATGACGTCGACGCCTACGCCGTGCGCTCGCAGGAGCTGGCCGCCGCGGCCACCACCGGCGGCTACTTCGCCAAGTCCATCGTTCCGGTCAAGGACCAGAACGGCCTCGTCGTGCTCGACAACGACGAGCACATGCGTCCCGGCACCACCGCCGCGGATCTGGCCAAGCTGAACCCGTCCTTCGCCCTGGTCGGCGAGATGGGCGGCTTCGACGCGGTGGCGCTGCAGAAGTACCACTTCGTGGAGAAGATCAACCACGTGCACCACGGCGGCAACAGCTCCGGCATCGTCGACGGCGCCGCGCTCGTGCTGATCGGTTCGGAAGAGGCCGGCAAGGCTTCGGGCCTGACCCCGCGGGCCCGCGTCGTCGCGACCGCCACCTCCGGCGCCGACTCCACCATCATGCTGACCGGCCCGACCCCGGCCGCGAAGAAGGCTCTGGCCAAGGCCGGCCTGTCCATCGAGGACATGGACCTGGTCGAGATCAACGAGGCCTTCGCCTCCGTCGTGCTGAAGTTCCAGAAGGACATGAACGTCCCGGACGAGAAGCTGAACGTCAACGGCGGCGCCATCGCGATGGGCCACCCGCTGGGCGCCACCGGCGCGATGATCACCGGCACCATGGTCGACGAGCTGGAGCGCCGCAACGGCCGCTACGCGCTGATCACCCTGTGCATCGGCGGCGGCATGGGCGTCGCGACCATCATCGAGCGCGTCTAACCCCAACCGACGCAGACTTTCACAAGGAGACAAAGAGCTGTGACCGAAAACAACATGATCGGTTGGGAGCAGGATTCGGACGGCATCGTCGTTTTGACGATGGATGACCCGAACCAGGGCGCCAACACGATGAACGAGCTCTACAAGAACTCGATGACCGCGACCGTCGAGCGCCTCGAGGCCGAGAAGGACAACATCACCGGCGTGGTGCTGACCTCGGCCAAGAAGACCTTCTTCGCGGGCGGCGACCTCAAGAACATGATGAAGGTCGGCCCCGAAGACGGCCAGGGCCTCATGGACGAGCTCGCCAACATCAAGGGCGCGCTGCGCCGCCTGGAGCAGCTGGGCAAGCCGGTCGTCGCCGCCATCAACGGCGCGGCGCTCGGCGGCGGCCTGGAGATCTGTCTGGCGACGCACTACCGCATCGCGGCCGACGTGCGCGGCGTGAAGATCGGCCTGCCCGAGGTGAAGCTGGGCCTGCTGCCCGCCGGTGGCGGCGTCACCCGCACCGTGCGCATGTTCGGTCTGCAGAGCGCGCTGATGCAGATCCTGCTGCAGGGCAACGAGTTCAACCCCACCAAGGCCAAGGAAGTCGGCCTGGTCAACGAGGTCGTCGGCTCGATCGAGGAGCTGGTCCCCGCGGCCAAGGCGTGGATCAAGGCCAACCCGGACAAGGGAGTGCAGCCCTGGGATGTCAAGGGGTACAAGATCCCCGGTGGCACCCCGTCCACCCCGGCCTTCGCGGCGAACCTGCCCGCGTTCCCGGCCAACCTGCGCAAGCAGATCAAGGGCGCGAACATGCCGGCCCCGCGGGCGATCATGTCCGCCGCGGTCGAGGGTTCGCAGGTCGATTTCGACAACGCCTCGCTGATCGAGTCCCGCTACTTCGTCGGCCTGCTGACCGGCCCGGTCGCGAAGAACATGATCCAGGCGTTCTTCTTCGACCTGCAGTCGATCAACAACGGCGGCTCCCGTCCGAAGGATGTCCCGAAGAAGGACATCAAGAAGATCGGCGTGCTCGGCGCGGGCATGATGGGCGCGGGCATCGCCTACGTCTCGGCCAAGGCCGGCTACGAGGTCGTGCTGAAGGACGTCACCCTCGAGGCGGCCGAGCGCGGCAAGAACTACTCCGAGAAGATCGAGGCCAAGGCCCTCTCCCGCGGTAAGACCACCGAGGAGAAGTCCAAGGCGCTGCTGGACCGGATCAAGCCGTCCGCCGACGCGGCCGACTTCGCCGGTGTCGACTTCGTCATCGAGGCCGTCTTCGAGAACACCGAGCTGAAGCACAAGGTGTTCCAGGAGATCGAGGACATCGTCGACGCGGACGCGCTGCTGGGCTCCAACACCTCCACCCTGCCGATCACCGGTCTCGCGACCGGCGTGAAGCGCCAGGAGGACTTCATCGGCATCCACTTCTTCTCCCCGGTCGACAAGATGCCGCTGGTCGAGATCATCAAGGGCGAGAAGACCTCCGACGAGGCGCTGGCCCGGGTGTTCGACTACACCCTCGCGATCAAGAAGACCCCGATCGTCGTCAACGACAGCCGCGGCTTCTTCACCTCGCGCGTGATCGGCACCTTCGTCAACGAGGCGATCGCCATGCTGACCGAGGGCATCGACCCCTCGACCATCGAGCAGGCCGGTCTGCAGGCGGGCTACCCGGCCGCGCCGCTGCAGCTCTCGGACGAGCTGAACATGAAGCTCATGCTGAAGATCGCCAAGGAGACCGAGGAAGCGATCGCCAAGGGCGACGCGACCATGGGCCGCAAGCGGCACCCGGCGATCGACGTGATCGAGTACCTGGTGAACGAGGGTCGTCCGGGCCGCCTGGAAAAGGCCGGCTTCTACGAGTACGACGAGAACGGCAAGCGCACCGGTCTGTGGCCGGGCCTGCGCGAGCACTTCAAGACCGTCGCCGATTTCGGTGTGCCGATCCAGGATCTGATCGACCGCATGCTGTTCATCGAGGCGATCGAGACCCAGAAGTGCTTCGACGAGGGCGTGCTGATCACCACCGCCGACGCCAACATCGGCTCGATCTTCGGCATCGGCTACCCGGCGTGGACCGGTGGTGTGCACCAGTTCATCGTCGGTTACCCGGGCGGCCAGGCGGGCTTCGTGGCCCGGGCGGACGAGCTGGCCGCCAAGTACGGCGAGCGTTTCCAGGTGCCGGATTCGCTGCGGAAGTAATTTCGCGGTAGCACCGTAACGAAGCCCGTCACCACACATCGTGGTGGCGGGCTTCGTCGTCATCCGATCTCAATGTTTTCCTGCCCCAGGGTTCCGGGTACTCAGATTCGAGACTTTCAGCAATTCAACAGCTACGACGACCTTGCTGTTCGTTCACGACGATGAGGGAGAACAACAGTGGGTTTTCGTACCCTGTGTTTCGCCGGTGCCACGCTGGGGGTGGCATTGGCGATCATGCCCGCCGGGACCGTCTCCGCGCACGGTTATCTGTCCGGCCCGGCCAGTCGTCAGGCCCAGTGTGCGGCGGCGGCTGTTTCCTGCGGGTCGGTGTCCTACGCGCCGCAGAGCGTGGAGGGCCCCGCCGGGCAGCGGAATTGCAGCGCGGGCCGCGCCGAATTCGGCGACCTCGACGACGACGCCAAGCCGTGGCCGGTGCACGAGGTGAGCGGTGCCGTCGATTTCACCTGGACACTGACGGCGCCGCGCGCCGCCGGGAGCTACGAGTACTTCATCGGCGACAAGCGGGTCGGCTTCGTCGAGGCGGGCAACGCGACCGCGACGCGGACCCACAAGGTGGATCTGTCCGGCTTCCGCGGCCGGCAGAAACTGCTGGCCATCTGGAATGTCGCCGACAGCGCCAACGCGTCCTATTCGTGTGTCGATCTCGACATCGGCGGCGAGGCGCCCGCGCCCGCCGAAGCCCCGGCGGTACGCAAGCCGGTCTGATCCGGCCCGTCTTCGCCCGAGCCCGTTTCCGCAGCTGCGGGGACGGGCTCGATCCTTTGCGCGGCGGCACCATTGAAACCGGCTGGTCCCAATGTTTTTCCTGCCGAGCAGGCGATTTATTTTGTAATCCCCACTATATCGGCAGTTTTCGGCCAGTTATCGGAATTCCTTGACCCTTCAATGGTGAAAACATATGGTTCACACTGCGTTTGATCACAGGACAGTAACGCCGGCCCCTTACTGTTCCGCACTCCGATCCACACCGATGAGGAGAACAAGAAGTGGGAATTCGTGCCCTGTCCATCGCCGGCGCCGCCCTGACCATCGCGCCGCTGGTGATCGCTGTCCTGCCGCCCGGCACCGCCGCGGCTCACGGCTACGTTTCGGGACCGGCCGGTCGCCAGGCGCAATGCGCCGCGCGGACCGTCTCCTGCGGGCCGGTGCAATACGAGCCGCAAAGCGTGGAAGGCCCCAAGGGGCAGCGCAATTGCAGCGCCGGCCTGGCGAACTTCAAGGAACTCGACGACGACGGCAAACCGTGGGCCGTCCACAATGTCCGCGGCACCGTCGAATTCACCTGGACGCTGACGGCGCTGCACCGCACCGCGAGCTACGAGTACTACATCGGCGGCACCCGGGTGGGCTACGTCGACGCGGGCAACCAGATCCCGTCGTCGAATTCCCAGACACACCGGGTGGATCTGTCCGGGTTCAGCGGGCGGCAGAAACTCCTGGCCATCTGGAACATCGGCGACACGGTCAACGCGTTCTATTCCTGCGTCGACCTGAATATCGGCGGTACCGCCACGCCGACGAGCACGCCCCGGCCCTCGGACCCGCCGACCACCACCCCGAAACCTACCGAGCCGACGACCACCCCGCCCCGCCCCACGACGACGCGGCCGACGAATCCGCCGTCCAGCACCCCGAAGCCGACCCAGCCGCCGACCACGCGTCCGGAGCCGGGCGGCGCGGAGTGGCGGCCGCACGCCACCTATCGCGTCGACGACCAGGTGAGCTACCAGGGCGCGACCTACCGGTGCCGGCAGGCGCACACGGTCCACGATCCGAACTGGACCCCGCCCGCCACCCCGGCGCTGTGGCAGCGGATCTGATGCGCCGCTGATCGTCCCGGAGCCCGCCCGCGTGTCCGTCGCGGGCGGGCTTCCGGCCGCCCGGTCCTGATCGCCCCGGCGGCGGCGCGGCCCCGCCGAGGGCCGCCACCGCGCCGTCGGCGTCAGCCGGAACGACACCGCGACGAAACCTCACCCGCATGTCGTCATCCCGCGCTACGTTGGAGTATGCGCAGACAAATCGTCGCCGATGCCGCCGATTCGATGTGAGTTCGAGGTGGTCACATGAATCCACACGCGCGTTCGGGCGCCGGGGAGGAACCCGAAGCGGAGACCGCCGAGCCGAAACCCCCGAGGAATACCGACACCCAGCGCATGGAGCGGGTCGCGGTGGCCGACGAGTTGGCGGCGATGGGCCTGTCCGGGGCGGTGGAGATCGGGCGCGGCGGATTCGGCGTGGTGTATCGGTGCCTGCAGATCGCGCTGGAGCGGGTGGTGGCGGTCAAGGTGCTCTCCTCCGATATCGATGATGAGAGCCGCGAGCGCTTCCTGCGCGAGGAGCAGGCGATGGGGCGGCTGTCGGGGCATCCGAACATCGTCGACATCCTGCAGGTCGACGTCACCGCGGGCGGGATGCCGATCATCGTCATGCCCTATTGCACGCACGGGTCCTTCGAGCAGCTCATCCGCGACGAAGGCCCGCTGACTTGGTCGGATACTCTGCGTTCGGGGGTGAAGCTGGCCGGCGCGATCGAGAGCGCGCACCGGGCGGGCATCCTGCACCGGGATGTGAAACCGGCCAACGTGCTGCTCAGCGCCTACGGCGAACCGCAGCTCACCGATTTCGGCATCGCCCGCATCCCGGGCGGTTTCCGCACCTCCAGCAGCTTGATCACGGGCTCGCCGGCGTTCACCGCGCCGGAGGTGCTCAAGGGTGACGAACCCACCGTGCGCTCCGATGTCTACAGTCTCGGCGCGACGCTGTTCGCGCTGCTCACCGGCCACGCGGCCTTCGAACGGCAGGCGGGGGAGAAGGTGGTCGCGCAGTTCCTGCGCATCACCACCCAGCCGGTCCCGGACCTGCGCGACCAGGACATCCCGCCGGATGTCGCCGCGGCCATCGAACAGGCCATGAGCATCGATCCGCGCGAGCGCCCGGAGTCGGCCTTCGCCTTCGGTGAGCTGCTGCGCGCCGTCCAGCTCGCGCACAGCGGCGTGGCCGACGAAATGGCGTTGCTCGACCCGGCGGCGCTGCCGGACGAGATCGATCTCGCCACGGGTGAGCCCGCGCGGCTGCCGGAACCGACGGTGACCAGGCCCGCGTTCACCCGGCGCAGCTGGCCGCTGACGCTGCGGCCGGCGGTGTCCCAGCATCCGACCGGCGCCACGACGCTGCCGCCGACCGCGGCCACCAAGTTCCGGCCGCCCACCCCGGCCCGGGAACCGATGCCCCGGCCCCGCCTGCTGGACACGTTGCGCGCGGGCGGCCGCCGCCGGCTCGCGGTGATCCACGCGCCCGCGGGCTTCGGCAAGTCGACGGTGGCCGCGCAGTGGCGCGCCGAGCTGACCGCGAGCGGGGTGCCGGTCGCCTGGATCGGCGCCGGTCACGACGACGACAACGAGGTCTGGTTCCTGGCGCACCTGATCGAGGCGATCCGCCGCGTCCGGCCCGATCTGGGCACGGGCCTGGACCAGGTGCTGGAGGAGCGGCCCGCGGACGCGGTCGCGTACGTGATCGCCACGCTGATCGATGAGATCCACAGCAGCGGCGAGACCATCGTGGTGGTGGTCGACGACTGGCATCGCGTCGCCGATCCGGGCGCGCACCGGGTGATGGAGTCGTTGCTGGACAACGGATGTCACCATCTGCGGTTCGTGGTGACCAGCCGGGAGCAGTCCGGCTTGCCGGCCAGCCGGATGCGGGTGCACGACGAGCTGATCGAGATCGGCTCGACGGCGCTGCGCCTGACACTGGAGGAGACCAGGGAGGTGCTGGTCCGGCGGCACGCCTTCGATCTCACCGACGCCCAGATCGAACAGATCCAGACCGCCACCGACGGCTGGCCCGCCGCCGTGCAGCTGGTCAGCCTGGCCCTGCGCGGCAACGCCGACGTCGACCGGCTGATCGCGACCTTGGCCGAGGGCACGCACGGCATCCGGGAGTACCTCGCGGAGAACGTGCTGGACACCCTCGAGCCGCGCATGCTCGATTTCCTCACCGCCATCTCGGTGTCGGAGAAGATCTGCGGCTCGCTGGCCTCGGCGCTCTCCGAGGACAGCGAGGGCGATCTGCTGCTGGCCCAGGCCGAGCAGCGCGAGCTGTTCCTGCAGCGGGTCGAGCACGACCCGGAGTGGTTCCGGATGCAGCCGCTGTTCGCCGAGCATCTGCGCGGGCGGCTGGAACAGTCCGATCCCGCGAAGCTGAAGTCGTTGCACCGCAAGGCTTCCCGCTGGTTCGCCGAGCACCAGCAGTTGCGCAAGTCGGTGGACCACGCGCTGGCGGCCACGGATCTGAAGCTGGCGCTGGACTTGCTCGAGGGCGGCGGCATGGACCTGATCGACGGCTCCCGGCTGGCGACTCTGCTCGGCACGGTCTCGAAACTGCCGGTGCAGCAGGTGTCTTCGCGGTCGAAGCTGCTGATGGCGGTGGCGCGGGCGAATGTGAACCTGCAGCAGTCCGGTGCGGCGCGCACCGCGCTGGGGCGGTTGTCCAGCATCCTGGCGCGCGGGTCGGCCACCGACGCCGACGTGGCGCGGCAGCGCTGCGAGGCGGCCGTGCTGGCGGCGACGGATCAGATCGCGAGCGACCACACCGAAGGCGTGCTCGACCGGATCGCGGACTGTCTGGAACAGGCCGACGATCTCCCCGCCTGGACAGTCTCGACCGCGGCGAACCTGACCTCGTTCGTGCGGCTGTGCCAGTTCGAATTCGACGGGGCCCGCGAGATCCAGGAGTGGGCGGCGCCGTACCACCAGCGGTCGCGGGATCCGCTCGGCACGGTGTTCGGCCTGTGCGGGCAGGGCGCCGCGGCCTACGAGCAACTCGATATCCCGACTGCCGTGGAGCTGTTCCAGCGGGCCTGGGACACCGCGCGCGAGCAGGCCGGCCCGCATTCGCACGCGGTGCGTGTGGCCTCGGCGCTGCTCGGCGAGATGAACTACCGGCGCGGCGATCTGACGGCGGCGGATCGGCTGCTCGACGAGAGCCATCAGCTGGTCACCCGGATCGGGCCGGTCGATTTCCTGATCTCCACCTTCGTCGTCGGCGCGCGGGTGAAGGCGGTACTCGGCGATCTCTACACCGCCGCCGCCCGGCTGGACGAGGGCTCGCGCATCGCCGAGGACGGCCGGCTGCCCCGGCTGGCCGCGCACATCCGGGCCGAGCGGTTGCGGCTCGGGTTCCCCGTCGGCGCGATGGACGACGAGCGGCGGCACCCGGACCGGCTGGGCGCGTTCCACCATTCGCACCGATTACGCGGCGCCGCCGCGCTCACCGCCGAGGCCGAGGAGATCGCCGCCATCCGCGGCCTGCTCGCGCAGCGGCACCCGCACTCGGAGGACACCGCGGTCCGGCGGGCTCGCGCGCTGCACGGCCGGATGCTCGAACAAGCCCGCCCGCGTGCGGAATTGGACACCGCGCTGCTGCTGGCCGAGTGCCTGGCGGCCGCGGGGTGGGTGGGCGAGGCCACCGGTCTGCTGCTGCCCGCCGCCGCCACCTGCGCCGAACTCGGCTGGACCCGGCCCCTGCTGGACGCGGGGCCGGGCGTCGTCGCCATCCTGCGGGTGCTGCGCGCCGATCTGCACCAGGGGCCGCACCCGTCCGAGGAGGTCACCCTCCCGGCGCTGTTCCTGGCCGAGCTGCTGGACTGAGCGCTACGGCCGCCACCAGGGGCGCAGCGGCAGGCCGGAGTGCCCGTCGGGGCCGAGCTTCACGCCCAGGACCTGGTGCAGCTGCACCACGTTGCGCTGGAAGCCGAGCCGCGAGCCCGCCATGTACAGGCCCCACACCTTCGCGGTGCTCTCGCCGACCTCGGCGACGCAGGCGTCCCAGTTCGCCACCAGGTTCTTGCACCACTCGTGCAGGGTGAGCGCGTAGTGCTCGCGCAGGTTCTCCTCGTGGATCACCTCGAGCCCGATGTTCTGGATCTCGGAGATGATGCGCCCGGAGCCGATCAGCTCACCGTCGGGGAAGACGTAGCGGTCGATGAAATCGCCCGCCTTGGTGGTGCGGGTGTTGTTCGGGCGGGTGATGCAGTGGTTCAGGAACAGGCCGCCGTCGCGCAGCTTGCTCTTGATGAACTCGAAGTAGAACGGGTAGTTGTGCACGCCGATGTGCTCGGTGAGGCCGATCGAGGAGACCGCGTCGAAGCCGGTCTCGGCGATGTCGCGGTAGTCGGAGTGGCGCACCTGGGCCAGCTCGGACAGGCCCTCCTCGGCGATCTTCTGCTGCGCCCACTCGGCCTGCTCCGCGGACAGCGTCGCGCCGATCACCTTGACGCCGCGCTTGGCGGCGTAGCGCACCATGCCGCCCCAGCCGCAGCCGATGTCGAGCAGCCGGTCGCCGGCCTGCAGCCGCAGCTTGTCGAAGACGAGGCGGTACTTGTTCTCCTGCGCCTGCTCGAGGGTCCAGTTCTCGTCCTCGTAACACGCGCAGGTGTAGGTCATGGACGGGCCGAGGACGTACTCGTAGAAGGTGTTGGAGACGTCGTAGTGGTGATGGATGGCCTCGGCGTCGCGAACCTTGGAGTGCCGCAGCCCTTCCAGTGCGATCCGGCGCCAGCGCGGCAGGGTCTCCTGCGGCGGCGGCGCGACGGGTTTGAGTCGTTCCCAGCCCAGCGAGCGCGCGATGGTGACCAGCGCGAGCGCGGACGGGCGATGGAACTTCAGGCTGTCCATCGCCCGCAGGATCTCGTACGGGTCGCCGGGGTGCACGCCCTCGGCGACCATGTCCCCGGAGATGTAGGCGCGGGCCATGCCCAGATCACCCGGCGCGGTGGCCAGGTAATTGATGCCGCGCGAGTTTTTGACCTCGAGCGAGAACGGGGAATCCTCGGGACCGGTGGAACTGCCGTCGTAGGCGGTGAACCTGATCGGCATCGGGCCCTCGATCAGGGTCTCGAAGATTTCCGCAATGCTGAGTTTGGTCCCGAGGTCCGTGAAAACATCGGAACGGTCCTTGAATGTCGTCATTTGCGTTGCACCGCCTTCGAATACAAATCCAACAGTCGCTGGTCTGGGTCGTAGCGTTTCTTCAGTTCGGTATAGAGCTCACCGCCGTACAGGGCCGCGAATTCATCTTTGCCGTAGTAAGCGTCCGAGTACAGCGACTTATGCCCGTCGAACTCCGTTACTTTTTGTTCGATGGCACGATTCGCGGCGCCCTCCGGCTGACCCGGCACCGTCGGCACCGCGGACCAGAAGCCCACGTTGACGTAGGTGCGGTTGGGCTCCAGCGGGTACAGCGGCCACGGCCGGGCCGTGCTGCCGGCCGGGGCGGCGTCCCGCAGCCGCAGCGGGCACAGCCACAGCGGTTCGATCGGGATGTCCTGCAGGAACCACTCCACGAAATCCGCGGTGCGCTCGATCGGTACCTCGATGTCCTGCACGACCCGCTCGCGCGGTGGATTGCCTTGGCGCGCTTCCATTTTGTCGCCGATGTGATACTTGTGGTCGAGCGCGATGAGCTTCCAGTAGAAGCTGCTGCGGCGGTAGCGTTTCGGCCAGAATCTGCGGATCCGCGGGTTCTGGGTGCCGAACGCGCGCGAGCACCAGAACCAGTCGGTGTCCCAGCGCCACAGGTAGTCGTGAATGGTGAGCCGATCGCGCTTGACGGCCGGGCCGTCGTGCTGGATGGACCGGTAGTAGATGTCCATGTCGGTGTAGTCGCTGACCGGGCCGGGCTCCTCGGTCTGGCGGCCCAGCGTCAGGTAGCTCTCCTCTGCGGTGAACACCACCCCGTCCAGGTAGTCGACGCGTTCGCCGTCGTGGGACCGCTCGGTGACGATCCGGGCCAGCGTCTGCTCCAGCTCGCGCAGATCGCGGAAACGCAAGTGCCGCAACGCGACGAAGGGCTGCACCGGCTCCAGTTCGATCTTCAGCCGCACCGTGTAACCCAGGGTGCCGTAGGAGTTCGGGAAGCCGCGGAACAGGTCGGCGTGCTCGTTGCCGGGGGTGGCGGTGAGAATCTCGCCGGCGCCGGTCAGCACGTCCATCTCCAGGACCGACTCGTGCGGGAGCCCGTTGCGGAACGAGGTCGATTCGATGCCGAGGCCGGTGACGGCGCCGCCGAGGGTGATGGTTTTCAGCTGCGGGACGACCAGCGGCGCGAGCCCGTACGGCAACGTCGCGGCGACCAATTCCTCGTAGGTGGTCATGCCGGCGACGTCGGCTGTCCTGGCCTCCGGATCGACCTGGATGACCTTGCCGAGGCCGGATACGTCCAGTCCGGGCGCGGGGTTCTTCGCCCGTGCCCGAAATAGGTTGGATGTCTTTTTTGCCAGTCGCACGTTGGCGTCGGCCGGTATGGCGCGATAACTCGCCAACAGCCGATCAACACCCGCCTGATGCGCGGCGAAACCCGATTCGTTCAGACTCACTGCCACCCTTCGACGCTAGTACGCACGATGGCCGGACAGCCACGGAAAGCCGCCGACGGGCAAGAAATGTCACGCATATGTTGCACCGGGAATGTTTTCGACTTCCCACCGGTTCACCGAACCCGCTCCGGGGGCGGCCCCTGCACGCCGGGCGGCGAGCGGGACAGGGCAGGATAGGCGGCAGACGCCTACCGATAGAGGAGCTCATTGTGGGACAGGTCAGCGCCAGCAGTTCGGTCACCGTCGCCGCGGAACCGCAGCGCGTGCTCGAAGCCATCGCGGACTACCAGACGGTGCGCCCGCGCATCCTCAGCTCGCACTACCACGACTACAAGGTGCTCGAGGGCGGCACCGGCGCGGGCACCGTGGCCGCGTGGACGCTGCAGGCGACCAAGGATCGCTCGCGCGATGTGCAGGCCGTGGTCTCGGTCTCCGATTCCATCGTGACCGAGCGGGACAAGAACTCCTCCATGGTCAACACCTGGACGGTCACCCCCGACGGCGCCGGCTCCCAGGTCACGCTGCGCACCACCTGGCAGGGTGCGGGCGGCGTCAAGGGCATCTTCGAGGGCATCTTCGCGCCGCTCGGCCTGAAGAAGATCCAGGCCGAGGTGCTGGAGAACCTGAAGCGCGAGATCTCCTAGCGGCTCAGGCCTTGCCGATGTCGAACAGGTTGCCCTGCGGGTCGGAGTCGTCCTTTCCGAGCCGGCCGAGCGGCCAGCAGACTTCGGTGCGGTACGCGTCGGCGTCGGCGGTGTCGCCGGGTGAGGTGAGGTAGAGCTCGCGGATCGGTTCGGTCAGCGCGGTGTCGTGTTCGGCGACATGGCTGCCCAGTGCGCCGTAGGTGCGGTCGAAGTCGTCGAACGCGCCGGTGTGCACGGCGACGGCGAAGCGGCGGGCCGGGAGTTCGATCAGTTCCAGGCCCGCGGGCGGAGCGAACCGGGCCGCAGCGGGCACCGGCACGAACGCCACCACTTCGCCGTGGTCCTCGGCGAAGAACTCCATGGCGTACGTGGCACCGGACACCCCGCCCGGTTCCACGCCCGCGGCGGCCAGCGCCGGGTAGAGCGCGCCGAAGGCGTTCTCACACCACGCCCCGATCTCGGCGCGGCTCACCTGGCCCGCCGTCGCGAGCGCGGGAAACGCCGGTACGGAACGGTATTCGACGCTGATCGGCGTGGCCGGTGCGAGCAGTGCGCGCAGCGAGGCCACCACGTCGCGGGTGCGCAGCAGTTGCGCCTCCATGCGTTCCAGGTGGGTGCGCAGCGCGGCGTCGCGGGAATCGGTGTCGGCGGCGGCCAGGACCGCTTTGATCTCCGGCAGCGGCATGTCCAGCAGCCGCAACCGCCGGATCAGATGCGCCTGGCCCACCTGCGCGGTGGAGTAGCGCCGATAACCCGACCCGGCGTCCACCGCGACCGGCTCCAGCAGCTCGATGTCGTGGTAGTAGCGCAGCGTCTTCACACTCAGACAGGTGAGCCGGGAGAACTCACCGATCGAAACCGTCGCCGTCATGGCTCACAGCGAACACCCTCCAGCCGGGGGAGAGTCAAGCAACGCGGTCAGGTCAGCACGAAAGACAGCAGCAGCACGTTCTGCAGCAGCCCCCGCCACCACGAGTATCCGTACCAGACGCCGGGCGCGACCTCGCGGATCTCGTCGTACACCGGCGGCGTGGGCGAGGGGTTGTAGTCCAGCGCCCAGGTCGGGCGGCCGTCGGTCAGCGCGGGCGCGCGATAGACATCGGCCCGCCACGCCTCGATCCCCGCCCCGGTGACTCGGTTCATCAGAGTTCCGCCGTCGGGGCCCGTGGAGAAGGTCTTGCCGATCCACACACCCGCCGCCGCGCCGCTGCCCGCCGCGGGTCGCACCACCCAGCCGTTCTTCACGCCCTGCGGCACCGCGCCGGCCTCGGCGGCCTGGTAGATCAGGTCCTGCTGCTCGGGAGTGCAGCGGAAACGCAGCGATTCGACGGTCACGGCGCGGTTCTCCGGATCCAGCACGCACCCGTTGCCGTGATCCACGACCGGACTCGCCTCGGCCCGGGCCTCGCCCGAATCCGCCGCCGGGACTTCCTCCGGCACACCGGAATCCGCCGCGGCCGCCCCGCCCGAGAGCGGCAGTACAACGGAAAACACCAGCGCCCCAAGAGAAACTACCGGGGTTGATCTCATATCCACTCCGAAAAAACGCACCGAACACCGACCTGCTCGCAGGATATGCCCGCCGGAGGGCAGCTCAACCGCGAACAGCGGAAGGACTAGGCTCGGCAGCAGACATTTCCCTCGACGCGAAGGACAAGCCGTGCAACCCGGTGGTCAGTTCGATATGCAGCAGTTACTCGCCCAAGCGCAGCAGATGCAGCAGGCGGTGATGGAGGCGCAGGCCGAGATCGCGGCGTCCGAGGTCGAGGGGCAGGCCGGCGGCGGCCTGGTCAAGGCCACGATCAAGGCGACGGGCGAGGTCATGGCGCTGACCATCGATCCGAAGGTGGTCGACCCGGAGGATGTCGAGGGCCTGCAGGATCTGGTGATCGGCGCGATCAACGACGCCATGGCCAACGCGCAGCAGCTCGCCACCGAGAAGCTGGGCCCGCTCTCCGGCGGCATGGGCGGGGGCATCCCCGGCCTCCCCGGATTCTGAGGTAACCGTTGTACGAGGGTCCGGTTCAGGATCTGATCGACGAACTGGGCAAGCTGCCCGGCGTCGGCCCGAAGAGCGCCCAGCGCATCGCCTTCCATCTGCTGTCGGTGGAGCCGCCGGATATCGATCGGCTCACCGCGGCGTTGCAGAAGGTCCGTGACGGCGTGCAGTTCTGCGTGGTCTGCGGCACGGTCTCCGACAACGAGCTGTGCCGCATCTGCGCCGACCCGCGCCGCGACCGCACCATGATCTGTGTGGTCGAGGAGCCCAAGGACGTGCAGGCCATCGAGCGCACCCGGGAATTCCGCGGGCGTTACCACGTGCTCGGCGGCGCGCTCGATCCGCTCAGCGGCATCGGGCCGGACCAGCTGCGCATCCGGGAACTGCTGGCCCGCATCGGCAACCAGCAGGACGGCGTCGACGTCAGCGAGGTGATCATCGCGACCGACCCGAACACCGAGGGCGAGGCGACGGCCACCTACCTGGTGCGCATGCTGCGCGATTTCCCGGGCCTGTCGGTGACCAGGCTGGCCTCGGGGCTGCCGATGGGCGGTGACCTGGAGTTCGCCGACGAGCTCACGCTGGGCCGCGCGCTCTCCGGCCGCCGGGCGCTCTAGCCCCAAGCTGAACATATTGCAACGCAACCCTTTCGGGGGTTGCGCGGCGCCATGATCGCGTTACTGTGCGGGTGATGAGCATCGAATTCCTGCTGACCACGCTCGTCATCTGCGCGACCCCGGGCACGGGCGTGCTGTTCACCCTGGCGGCCGGCCTGTCCCGGGGCGCACGCGCGAGCGTGATCGCCGCCTTCGGCTGCACCCTGGGCACGGTCCCGCACATGATCGCCGCCGTCACCGGCCTGGCCGCGCTGCTGAACGCCAGCGCCGTCGCGTTCCAGACGCTGAAGTATCTGGGCGTGCTCTACCTGCTGTACATGGCGTGGAACACCTTCCGCGACAAGGGCGCGCTGGCGGTGCCCGAGGACGAGGTGCGCGGCGCGCCGTCGGCGCGGCAGGTGATCACCTCCGCGATCCTGCTGAACATCCTGAACCCGAAGCTGACGATCTTCTTCTTCGCCTTCCTGCCCCAGTTCGTCCCGAACGGTTCGCCGAACGCGCTGTGGCGGATGCTGGAGTTGTCCGGCATCTTCATGCTGGCGACGTTCCTGGTGTTCGCCGTCTACGGCGCGTGCGCCGCGGCGGTGCGGGAGAAGGTGATCACCCGACCGGTGGTGGTCACCTGGATGCGCCGGATCTTCGGGGCCTCGTTCCTCGCCCTGGCCGGGCGGCTGGCCACGCAGAACCAGTAGGTCAGAGCTGGACCCGCTGCCACGCGCCGGTGCTGGGCGCGCCGGTCGCCCACTCCCAGAACAGCGTGCTCACCTGGGCCGGGTCGGTGGCTTCCAGCCCGTAGTGCCGTTCGGCCGAACCGTCGCGGTATTCGACGGTGTAGCTGTCGGCTCCCGCTCGGTAGGTCTGCATGTAGTGCTCGGGCGCGCGTTCGGCGATCAGGAACGGATCCGGGTCGCCGAGCTCCGGAATCCATTGTGCCAGCAGGCTTTCGGTGAGATAGGGGAACTCGCCCGCGCCGCCGTGGGTGACGGTGAGATCGACGCGGGCGGCCGGGTCGAGCACCCAGGCCAGCTGCGGATCGTAGATGGCGTAGTCGCGCGGGGTCGCGAGTTCGAACAGCAGGCCGCGCACGAATCCGATGGCGTCGTACGGGCAGGAGACGTGCAGCACCGCCCCGCTCGGGGCGCCGCCGACGGATTCGGTGCCCAGGAAGGTGTCCGACTCGGGCAGCGCGGCGTTGCGCTTGTTCAGTTCGGCGGCGATCGCCGCGACCACGGCCGTCTCGGGCTGCCCCTGCTGGGTGCTCAGGTAATCGTCGACGTCGGCGATCGAGGCGGCACCGGAGGGGAGCAGGAGGTGGTCGTAGTTCACCAGCCCAGGCTACGGGTGGGCTCGGGCGGTGGAATGCGCGGCCGGACCCTGGGCGCAGGCGCAGCCGCCCGCGATGTCGCCGCAGTCGACGACGAAGGTGTGCCGGTTGCGGTCGGAGTCGAGACAGGAATCGTCGGTGCATTCGGGGCGGTGCCCGGGATGCACGATCAAGGTGCCGTGGCAGTGGTCGATCGCGGATTCGCAGGAATGGCAAGGCGATAGTCGCATGTTGACCTCCTGTGCGAGATCGGGTGGTCCTACGGTCCTATCACGGGCACCGCGACGGAGTGGGACTTCGCCCGCGTGTCGGGAAAGTGCCCTGTTCAGGGGTCTTTCGGGAGGTCGTAGTTGAAGCCGAAGGCACGGGCGCCGGTTTCGGTGCGCGGCCGGTGGCTGGTGCCGGGCTCGAAGAACAGGTAGGAGCCGGGGCCGTAGGCGATGTCGCCGTCGATCACCGTGCCAGCCACGACGAAATAGGCCTCACCGAAGGTGGTGTGCTCGTCCACGCCGGGCCATTCGGCGCCGGGCGCGAGATCGATGACCCAGGGCCGGATGCCGGGGACGCCGGGCAGTTCCCGGACCTCGACGCCGGGACCGATGGCGGTGCGCGCGACGGCGTCGACGTGGGTCGCGCTGGTGGGCCCGGTGCTCTCGTTCGGCATACCGCGATCATGGCTCGAGTTCGCGGCCGGATAAAGCCCGGGGCGCGGGAAATCAGCCCAGGCCGTTGAGGCCGATGCCGTTGAGGACCGGCATCTTCTCCTCGGTCGCCTGGTCCGGCTGCTGCCACTGGGTCTGCGACAGAGTCTCCAGGACGCAGACCAGCAGCAACTTGCGGCCCCGCTGGCCCGGCGTCGGCTCGGCCTCCCCGTGGCCGTCGCCGCCCGGCAACTGCGAGCGGATTCCCTTGCGCGGGTCGGGTTCCGAGAGCAGCCAGAACAGTTCGGGGCCGACCAGGATCTGCTGGCCGCCGGACTCGCTGAACCAGCGACCGGACCACTCGATCAGCAGTTCGGTGAAGGACTGGCCGCTGCGGGTGCCCTCGGTGAACTGGTTCAGCGCGGCGGCGCGATCGTCACTGCACTGGATCACCGACGCCAGCCGCCGGGCGACGTCGCGGAACTGATCGAAACCCTGGTCCTGCCAGACTGTGTGCGCCATCCTGCTTCTCCGTCGAAGTGTGTGAGCGTGGCTGAGGTGGGCGAAGCGACGAGCGTGAGAGGTGCAGCGGCGGCCGAGTCTAATTGGCGCTGGAGGCGCCGGCGCCGACGGGGGCGAAGGCCTGCTGCCGCAGGGTCGCCTGGTGCGCGGCCGCCAGCAGCGGGCTGACGGGCATCGGCGCCGCCGGTGGCCCGGCCGGCGCGGGGTGTTCGATCTCCGGCCGCGCGCCGGGGTCGATCTCCGCCCAGGCCGCGGCCAGGCGCTGGTCGGTATTCAGATCGAGCACCGGCGTTTCGGGCACGGTATTCGGCGCGACCATTTCGGTTTTCGCCTCCCGGCCGTGCGCCCACAGCAGCAGCGTGAGATGCACCGCGAAAAGCATCGTCAACGGCATGCCGGCGTAAATGGCCAGCGCGACGATGCCGCCGCCGATCTCCCGGGCGTATTCGATATTGCCCGCGACCGAAACCAGGGTCGACAGCGCGAACAATGCCGTCGCGTACCACCAGCCGAGGCTGCCCTTGCGAAAAGACGCGGTGGCGACAATGGATCCGACCATCAAGCCGTCGATGGCCAATGGCACATTCGCGGCCAGCCGCGGTTCCACGAGATTGTGCACCGCGAGATTGTGCAGCGCCGCGAACGACATTTCGAAGGCTTTCAGCGCCACCACGGCCGAGACGATCGCCGAGGCGTGCAGCGGCCGCACCCGGAACGACCGGATCCGGCGACGACCCGGCGCGATTCGCTCACCGTTCGCGGCCGCTCGCTCCTGTGTGATTGTCGTCATGGGCGATGAGGGTAATTCGCAGCTACGACCGGAGAATTACCGGGTGGCGGGTATTCGGCGCGACCGCCGTCAGGCCCGCAATCGTTCGCGGCGCAATTGCTCCACTTCCGGAAGTCGCAGCGGTTCCAGTTCCGTGACGCCCAGTGCGCGCGCCAGCAGCAGATCCGCCAATTCCGGATTGCGCGCCAATGCCGGACCGTGCATATAGGTGCCGATCACCGAACCCTGGACCACGCCCTCCATGCCGTCGCCGACACCGTTTCCGACGCCGCGGGTGACGCGCGCCAGACCCGTCGCCTCGGAACCCAGGGTGGTGCCGCCGCGATGATTCTCGAAACCGGTCAGCGCCGCGGTCAGGCCGGGCAGCTGCGGCGTGGTGGTCACCTCGCCGATCGCGCGTACGGCCTGCGGGGCGGTGGTGACGTCGATCAGGCCCACGCCCTCGACACGTTCCCCGGTCGAGGTCTCGTACCAGTGCCCGAGCACCTGGATGGCAGCGCAGATCGCCAGGACCGGAGCGCCTTTCGCGGCCGCCTGCTGCAAGCCGGGGTAGCGCCGCAGATGCCGGGTGGCCAGCCGCTGCGCCGAATCCTCGGCGCCGCCGAGGGTGTAGATGTCCAGCGAATCGGGCACCGGGTCGGACAGGGTGATCTCGACGATCTCCGCGTCCAGCCCCCGCATGCGCAGCCGCTGCCGCAGCACCAGCGCGTTCCCGCCGTCGCCGTAGGTGCCCATCACATCCGGCAGCACCAGGCCGATGCGCACGGTCGATGCACTCATTTGCGGGCCTCCAGATCGCGGTTCAGGTCACGGAACGCCGTGTAGTTGGCCAGCACCTCGACGTGCCCGGGCGGGCAGGAGGCGATGGCGCGCAACGGATCCGGCACCGTCGTGTGCTCGACGCCGGCGTAGGTCAGGCGCACCGCGAGATCGGTGGCGCGCTCGCCCGCGGCCACCACCTGCACGCCCTCGAAGTGCTCGAAGCGCACATCCCAGAGCCAGGACAGGTCCTCGCCGTCGGGCACCTGCCCGTTCACCGCGATTACCAGGCCCGCCGAGGTCGGCTCGATCATGGACAGGGCCTCCTGCCAGCCCGCCGGGTTCTTGGCCAGCAGGAGCCGGGCATCGTGCGGGCCGACCTGCACGCTGCGGTAGCGGCCCGCGATCTCGCGCACGGTGCCGGTGGCCTCGGCCGCCTTGGCCGGTTCCGCGCCCAGCGCGACCGCGGCGGCGACCGCCTGCGCGGCGTTGCCGCGGTTGGCGCGGCCGGGCAGCGCCAGCGCGAGCGGCAGGCGCACGTCGCCGGGGCCGTGCAGTTCCTCGCCCTCGAGCCACCAATCGGGTTGCGGGCGCTGGAAATCGGCGCCGGTGGAGCGCCAGTGCTCGCCCTCCCACAGGATCGGCTCGCCGCTGCGCGGGCAGCTGGTGGCGTCCATGGCCCAGCCGCTGCCGGCCGCCACCCACACCACCTTCGGATGGTCGTAGGCGATCGAGGTGATCAGCACGTCGTCGCAGTTGGCGATCACCACCGTGTCGGGGTGCCGGGCCAGGCCCGCGCGCAGTTTGCGCTCGATCATGTTGATCTCGCCGACCCGGTCCAGCTGGTCCCGGCTCAGATTCAGCAGGACCACGGCGGCCGGATTCAGCGAATCGGTGACGTGCGGCAGATGCAGCTCGTCCACCTCGATGGCGGCCAGTTCGACGCCCGGGTGCAGGCTCAGCGCCGCGACGATCCCGGCATCCATATTGGCGCCGTCGGCCTGGGTGGCGACCGTGCCGAGGGTGCCGAGCGCCGCGGTCGTCATCCGGGTGGTGGTGGACTTGCCGTTGGTGCCGGTGACCAGCACCGTGCGCCGGCCCCGGCCCAGCTGATCCATGATGGTCGGATCGATTTTCAGCGCGATCAGGCCGCCGATCATCGAACCCTTGCCACGCCCGGCCTTCTGCGATGCCCACGACGCGGCCGCCGCAGCTCGCAGGGCGATTCGCCCACGCACCGTTATGTCTGCCACGGAGCGAGTCTAGGTTTTCCCGCCCGGGCCCGCCGCGCTGGGTGTTGTCAGCCCTGGTAGAGCTTGGGTTCGTAATTCCGCGGGGCGTAATACTCTTCGAGTTGCTCGACGGTTTCGGTGACCTCGGGCTGCAATTCCTTGACCAGCTGGGCCGGCGAGGGCAGCGTGAGCTCCGGCCACTTCTCCGATTCCCACAGCCCGCTGCGCATGAACGCCTTGGCGCAGTGGAAGAAGATCTGCTCGATCGCGACCTCCACCGCCAGGATCGGCCGATGGCCGCGCACCACCATGTCGTCGAAATACGGTGCGTCGCGCACCAGCCGGGCCCGGCCGTTGACGCGCAGGGTTTCCCGGCGGCCCGGCACCAGGAAGATCAGGCCGACATGCGGATTGGCAAGGATATTGAGATAGCCGTCGGCGCGGCGATTTCCGGGACGTTCCGGAATGGCGAGGGTGTGCGCGTCCAGCACGCGCACGAAACCCGCCGGATCGCCCTTGGGGGAGGCGTCGCAATTACCCTGTGCGTCGCTGGTGGCGAGAATCAGGAAGGGGGAGTGCGCGATCCAATCGCGGTCCCGGGGGTGCAGCGCCACCCGCTCCTTGCTGACCGCGCGCGGCATCGGCTCGCCCAGCAGGCGGCGCAGGTCCGCCGGGTCGGTGATCTCGTTCGTGCCGGTGATCTCGCCCATGGGTTCATTCAAGCATCGCGACGTCGACGATCGCGCTGGTATTAATTCACATTGAGCGCGAAGGCGGTGCGGCGGATAATCACAGGGGCGTATCGAACATGTTCGGCTGTCCGGCCGCGTAGCGCTGCGCGTCGAGTTGGCGCAGCGGCTCCAGTTCCGCGGCCCGGTACAGCGTGTACTTGCGGCAGCGCGGCGCGTTCGATCCCGCCACGTCCAGCAGCGCGTTCACCGCGGCGCGCGCGGATTCGTTGGCGCCCTCCATGGTCGCCAAGTCGACGTTGGTGCGCACGTAATCGCCTGCGAGGAACAGATTCTCCAGCGCGCCGTGCGGTTCCGGGCGGTGGTCCCAGGACCCGGCCGTATTGATCAGCAGGGGATCGGCGTTGGCGTTGCGCCCGCCCTGCCAGGTGATGCCGGGGTCCAGGAACCAGGAGTGCAGCGCGTCCTCGCGCAGCGCGTCGCCGACGTGCGCGCGCATCTGCGCCCACACCTCGCGGGCGATCTCCTGGTGCGTGCACTCCTTGGCCGGTTTGCCGTAGAGGATGCCGGGAGTGTTCCAATCCGAGATGTCCACCGACAGGCAGTCCTGCACCGAACCGTCGCCGAATCCGCTGAGCTTCGAGGTCCACAGCTGGTTCTGGCTGATCGAGGTCAGCGACCACGGCGCGTCCACATAGGCGGTATGGCCCTTGGAAATGGTGGAGGGTGTCCGCAGATAGAACTGGATGCCCGCCATCCAGTCCACGAAAAGCTGGTCCATCGCGGCCAAGTCGGGCCGCACCGCGAGCACGTCCGGCGACCACAGCGCGCGCGCCTGCTCGGCGGGCAGGGCCACCACGAAATAGTCGGCGGCCACGGTGCGCAGCGCGCCGCCCTCGGCGATCCGGGCCGCGGTGATGCGCCGGTCGCGCACGTCGAGCCCGCGCACCTCCGCGCCCATCGCGAACCGCACGCCCAGTTCCGCCAATCGCCGAGTCCACGGATCGATCCAGGCGGCGTTGGTGGGGCCGTTGAGGACCCGGTCCAGCGCGCCGTCGTTGCCGACCTCGAACGGATTGCCCAGGAACTGCTCGCCCATGTTGCCGATGGTGCGCACGCTGGCCAGATTCTCCTTCGCGGCGACCATGATGCTGGTCAGCGCGCGCGAGATCAGGGCCCGGAATTCGTGCGAACGCCGGTGCCCGCCGACGTAGTCGAACCAGGACATGTGCTCCCACTGCCCGAACCGGCGGGCGTCGGAGCTGGAGTTGAACACCAGCAGCCGGTTGGCGAAGTAGAGGCCCTCGGCCGCCGGCATCTTCATCGCCGTGGACAGCGCCGCGCCGACCGTCTCCTGGAAAGCCTCGGGGGTCGGCTCCACCCGGGCCCGCCGGCCCAGCGGGAGCCGGAAATCGTCGCCGCCGCTGCGGGCGAAACGGGCCTCGGAGACCGTGACCAGATTGTTCCAGACGCCATTCGCGTTGCCCGCGAACGGAATTCGGCGCATGGTATCGGGAATGTGCTGATAGAAGCCGGGGAAGAAGCGGAAACCGTGCTCACCGGGTAAATCCGGCCGGCCGCCGGAGCCGGAGCCGGGCACCGGCACGCTGCGCGCCTTCCCGCCGAGCGCCCGCCGCTCGTACACGGTCACCTGGAATCCGCGTTCGGCGAGCTCGTGCGCCGCCGTCAAGCCGGCAACGCCGCCGCCGAGCACGGCCACGCTGGGCCCGGTGGGATCCGCCGCCGCGCGACCGGCGCCCAGCGCCGCCGTGGCCGTGGCAACCCCCACCGCCGCTGCTCCGCGCAGCGCCGCACGCCGCGAGACGATCCATCGGTTTTCTGCCATGAGCTTCTTTGCTGCCTAGCCTTGCCGCCGCCATGTCCCCCGTCGCTCACACTGTAAAGCGACGTCGTCGAACCCAGGAGCCCGCCCTCTCCAGTTCGCCGCACCCGGTCACGCAGCGGGGCGGCAGGCGGCGGAGCCGACGGGGTGCAGATCCAGTGCTCCGGCCGTTCACAGCTTTATGGCGACCGACCCTACCGAATCGGCCCGGTCGCGGGAGGAATACCGGCGGACCCGTGCGCTATTCGTCGCCCGGGCCCCGCCAGCGCTGGGCAGCGCCGCCGTCGCAGGAGCGCAACGCGGCGAATTCGCCTGTCGCGGTGAGGCATCGCGCGGTCGCCTTGTTGGTGATCGGCCCGTTCGGGACGCGGGTCCACTCCTGGGCGGGTGACCCGTCGCAGGCCGCCGTCTCCACCTCGTCCGAGCCGGCGGCGGTCAGGCAGTGGAAGTCCGCGCGCAGCGTGCCGTCGGCCGCGGCCACCCAGGCCTCGCCGCGCTTGCGCGCGCACCGCTGTACCCGGGCCGGCGCGTCGGCCGCGGCGGCGGCGAGGCATTTCCCGGCCGGCGTGCGCAGCCGGCCGCCGACCGAATTGCCGATCCCCAGACGATGGACGTCGGCCTGGCCGCGCTCGTCGGAGCCCACCGTGACCTCGACCTGTTTCGGGCAGCTGCCGCTGATCTCGGTGCTCAGCACGCTGCCGGTCACCCTGCCGGCGTTGGCGCGCGGCACCTCGAACCGGGCCACCGAGTACGGCTCGTCCAAGCAGGTGGCGGCGCGATTGTTCCAATCCCAGTACTCGACCCAGTTCGTCATGCCCTCGGGTTTCACCGTCGCGCCCGCGCCGACCTCGATGCTGCCGATGGTCATGGTCTTGTGCGCGGTCGCGTCCTCGACCAGCGCCTTGTACCAGCCGTCACCGTCCGGCCGGAGATGGAATTTGTACTGGTGACCGGGCTCGAACCGCTTGTCGATGCGGCAGCTGCGGCCCGGCGCGCCGTCGGTGTCGTCGAGACAGTAGGACGAGCTGTCGCCGGGGCGCGCGTTTTCCGCGCCCCACAGCGAGTACAGGAACATGCCGCCGCCGTCGGCGTGCGCCTGCATGCCCACGTAACCGGCGTGGGTGGTGAAGCCGAACTGGTTGGACCAGAACACATTGCCCAGGCCCGGATCGGTGTCGACGGTCACGCCGAAGGTGACGTCGGTCAGCGGCTGGTCGCCCATGCGATAGAAGGCGTAGCTGCCCGGGGTGGCGCCGCGGTTCCCGCTCGGCGGCTCGCCGATCTTCTGCGGTGGTTGCTCGGACTGCGCGAACCGCACCACATCCGGTGGCGGCGGCTGCACCTGCCCGTGGTCGGCGCCGGTGCAGGCGCAGGTGGCCGCGACCAGCAACGCTGTCGCCACGCCCGCGCCGGTCCGCGGGGCCGAGATCCGTTCGAGCATCGCGCCGCCTTCCACGTCGGGGAAATGAGCGTTCGCGTGATGGTAATCGGCTATCACCGTTTCGCCGGGGTGCCCCGCTGGCCGCGAGCCTGCGGGGCACCGGGTTCAGGCTTTGGCGAGCGCCGGACTCGCCGCCACGTCGGCGGCCGGGGTCGGATCCAGCGGGGCGACCCGCTCGGGCGCGACGGCCGCCGCCTTGGCTCCGGCCGTGGTGGCGGTGAACGCGCCCGCGATGACGATCAGCCCGCCGATCACCTCCCACGCCGAGGGCGATTCGCCCAGCACCGCCCAGGCCGCGGCCATGCCCACCACGGGCACCAGCAGCGTCAGCGGCGCGACGGTGCCGGCGGGGTAGCGGCTCATCAGATACGTCCACATGCCCGAGCCGACGACCGTGGCCAGCACGGCGATGTAGGCGACCGCGATCAGCGCGTGCCACCAGCTCGCGGCGCCGACATCGGTCAGCGCGTGCCAACCGGCCGTCGGCCCTTCGGCGACCGCCGACAGCGCGAACAGCGGCAGCGGCGGCACCACGGCCATCCACAACGTCAGATGCATCGTGTTCACCCCGCCGCCGGCCGCGGCCTTGCGCGAGCCCAGGTTGCCGAACGCCCAGCCCAGACCGCCGGCCAGGGTGAGCAGCAGCGGCAGCAGCGCGGCCGATTGCGCGCGGTCCACACCGATCACCACCATGCCCGCCACCGCGACCCCGAGACCGGCGAGCTGGATCGGCCGCAGCCGCTCCCGCAGGAAGATCGCGCCCAGCACCACCGTGAACGGGGCCGAGGACTGCAGCACCAGCGAGGCCAGCCCGGTCGGCATGCCCGCCCGCATGGCGCTGAACAGGAACGCGAACTGCAGCGTGCCGAACCCGAAGCCGTAGAGCAGCAGCCAGCGCAGCGGCACCTGCGGGCGCGGCACGAACAGCACGACCGGAATCGCGAGCACCGCGAAGCGCAGGCCGGCGAAGAAGAACGGCGGGAAGTGGTCCAGACCCACCCGGATGGCGATGAAGTTCACGCCCCAGAGCAGGACGACGGAGAGGCCGATCAGGCGGTCACGAGTGTTCACCCGCTAATGGTCGGACTGGAAAAGATTCAGAACAATCGAAATAATATGGACTATCTATGTAGCAGTACTTCACGGTGCAGGTCGGGGAACCGGCCCCGGAGCGGAGAGTGAGATCGGTCATGCCAGGCCAGCAGATGTCGGTCGAAAGGCTGCGGGTGCTGCGCGAATTCGCTGATCGCGGCACCATCGGGGCGGTCGCCGCGGCCCTGTCGATGACACCCTCTGCGGTCTCGCAGCAACTGAAAGTTCTGGCTCGGGAGGCGGGGGTGCCGCTGCTGGAACCCGACGGCCGCCGGATCCGGCTCACCGACGCCGGGCACGCACTGGTGGTGCGCGCCGACGAGGTACTCGCCGCGATGGACCGCGCGGCCGCGGAGATGGCGCACTATCGCGCGTCACCGCGCGGGCGGGTCCGGGTCGCGCTGTTCCCCTCCGGCGCGGCGCTGCTGCTCCCGCACGTGCTGCCCGCGCTGGCCGACAGCGGCGTCGACATGGTCGCCAGCGACGAGGATCTGCCGCCCTCGGAGGTCTCGCGGCTGCTCGCCGACTACGACGTCGTGCTGACTCATCGCGACGAGCGCGCGCCGGCGCTGGCCGGGCCGCGAGTCGGCACCCGGCTGCTCATGCGCGAACCGACCGATGTCCTGGTGTCCCCGGACCATCCGCTGGCCGGGCGCACCGAGGTGAGCCCCGCCGAACTGGCCGACGAGACCTGGATCAGCGTGCGCGGCGGCTTCCCGGTCGACGACGTCCTGCGCTCCATCGCCACCCTCACCGGCGTGCGCCCCCGCATCGCCCAGCGCCTCAACGACTTCCGCGTCATCGAAACCCTGGTGCACTC
Organism: Nocardia sp. NPDC050435; assembly: GCF_040655395.1. NCBI lineage: Bacteria > Bacillati > Actinomycetota > Actinomycetes > Mycobacteriales > Nocardiaceae > Nocardia > Nocardia sp. NPDC050435. The sequence goes on along the minus strand of NZ_JBFAJW010000002.1, from coordinate 222,900 downwards.
GGGCTACGGCATCGCGCTCATGCCCCGCTTCGCCGTGGCCCACCCCGACCTGGTCCTGCTCCGCCTGTCCGGCGTCCGCGCCGCCCGCCTGTACGAACTCGCCACCCGCCCGCACGCCGACCGCCGTCCCGCCATAGCCACGGTGCTGGCCGCCTTCGAACAAGCCGCCGCGGCGATCACCGCGGATTGATCTCGCGTCCGCGTCGCCTGGCGTCCGAGCGGGCCCCCTCCGGGGCGGCTATCGCACGCGGAAATACGCTCCGCGATTGCCATGGTCAAAGTCATCCCCATGATCGCGTGTCGTCGCCGACCTCGGCTGCTGCCCGATAAGCGGCGGACACGAAGACGGCCCGGCAGGGAACCGCCGGGCCGTCTAACGCGAATTCGGTGGGACTCAGTGCCGCCCCATGGGCGGGCCCGGGCGGTACTGCTGGGAGGCGACGTAGCCGAAATCGTCGGCGACCATGGCCGCGAGTTCGAGCAGGGCGCGGCGGGTCGGCTTGCTGACCAGTTCCAGGTCGATTTCCGCGCCCTCGGCGAGGTGGTCGTCGAAGGGGACGACCTGCACGGCGCGGGTGCGGTCCAGGAACAGTTTGCGCAGCTGATCGAGGTCGACGGTGGAGGCGCCGCGCCGGGAGGCGTTGACCACCACCACGGTGCGCTCGACGAGCTTGCCGTAGCCGTGGTGGTCGAGCCAGTCCAGGGTGGCCGAGGCCGAGCGCGCGCCGTCGATGGCGGGGGAGGTGACCAGCACCAGCGAGCTCGCCATATCCAGCACGCCCGACATCGCCGAGTGCATCAGGCCGGTGCCGCAGTCGGTCAGGATGATGTTGTAGAACGACTGCAGGATGCCGATGGCCTTGCGGTAATCGGCCTCGCTGAACGCCTCGGAGACCGCCGGATCCTGTTCGGAGGCCAGCACTTCCAGGCGGCTGGGCGCCTGCGAGGTGTGCGCCCGGACATCGGAGTACCGGGAGATGTGGTCGTCCTCGAGCAGGTTGCGCACGGTGGAGCGGGTCTGCCGCGGCACCCGGTGCGCGAGCGTGCCCAGGTCGGGGTTGGCGTCGATGGCGATCACGCGGTCACCGCGCAGCGAGGAGAAGGTGGAGCCGAGGCCGACCGTCGTGGTGGTCTTGCCGACGCCGCCCTTGAGCGAGAGGATCGCGATCCGGTAATCCCCGCGCACCGGCTGGTTCACCCGCTCGACGAGATCGCGGTGCACCACATCGGCCGCGGACTCGCCCGGGTTGATCATGCCGCCGGACGCCTTGTGCACGGCCCGCCGCCAGCCGCCGCGCGGCGCCTTGCGGGCACGCTTGAGCAGGTTCAGGTCGTTGACCGAGTGCCCGGGCTGACCCGGCTGCGTCATGTGCTGCGGCTGGAACGGCTGGCCCTGGTTCGGCGGGGGACCGCCCTGCCAGGGCTGGCCCGGACCCGGATACCCGCCCGGCCCTTCGGGACCCGGGTATCCGCCGGGGCCGTCGGGAGCCGAGTAGCCACCCGGCCCTTGCGGCGCGAAACCCGGCCCGTCGGGCGCGAACCCGCCCGGCCCCGGTGGCTGCTGGAACATCTGCTGTTGCGGGGGTGGCCCACCCTGCCAGCCGCCTGCGGGGGAGTTCGGATCGCCCATACCGAGGGACTGCGGCGGCGGCGCGAACGAGGGCTGCTGCATCGGCGGCGGGGGCGGCGGCGCCCAGCTGTAGATCGGGCCGTCGGTGGGCTCGGGCGGCGGGGGCGGGGTGTTCTCCTGCGGAGCGCTTTCCTGCGGCACCCGGCGGACCAAGCCGTCCGGGCCGATCTCCTGCCGGTAGTCGTCGCCGTAGCGCGGGCCCTGATGATTATCCGGAATCTGTTGCCCGCCGGTCTGATAGGGGTTCGGCGGCGCGAACTGACCGGTGGTGAACGGCGTCTGCTCCGGCGGGGTGAAACCGGCGGGCGGCGGAGGCGGCGCGAAACCCTCCGAGGGACCGTAACTCTGGGGCGCGCCACCATAGGCGGCGGCCGGCTCGGCCGCGTACCCGGCGAACTGCCCGGCCTCGGGCTGCGCCGCGTTCTCGGCGTCGGCGTCCGCGTTCTCGGCGGCGGATTCGGCGCTGCTCGCCTCGGTGGATGTCTCGGCGGCGGGCTCGGAGTTCTCCTCCGGCGCCGCGTTCGGCTCGCTGGTCTCCTCCGCCATATCTGTGGCAGGCCCAGCCGCCGGACTCTGCAGCCAGGGCGGAGACGTCGGGTTGTGGTCGTTGTTTGTCACAGTTCCCCCATCTGCTCGGAAATCGAGCAGAGAGCTCGGCGCTTGAATGCGAATCCAACGCTAGCACGCGGTTACCGGTGTCGTGTCGACGTATCGACGGTGGTATAGACCAGTATTGGGGCCCGGACGTCCCCGAACGTCCGGGCCTTTACCGTCTCTTAGGACGCGCGGTTGACCGCGGATACCACGGCCCGCAGCGACGCGGTGGTGATCGAGGTGGCGATGCCGACGCCCCAGACCACCTTGTCGCCGATCGCGCACTCCACGTAGGCCGCGGCCTGGGCGTCGTCACCGGCGGACAGCGCGTGCTCGGAGTAATCCAGCACCCGCACTTCGTAACCGACCGTGCCCAGCGCGTCGACGAACGCGGCCAGCGGGCCGTTGCCCGTGCCGGTGATCTCCTGCTCGGCGCCGTCGATCTTCACCACCGCGGCGATCGAATCCACGCCGCCGTCGGTCTCGGAGGCGGTGACCTTCTGCCGGATGCGCTCCAGCGGGCGGATGGGGGACAGGTACTCCTCGGAGAAGACGTCCCACATCTCCTTCGGGGTGACCTCGCCGCCCTCGCCGTCGGTGATCTTCTGAATCGCCTGGGAGAACTCGATCTGCAGCCGGCGCGGCAGCGCCAGGCCGTGATCGGTCTTCATGATGTAGGCGACGCCGCCCTTGCCGGACTGCGAGTTGACCCGGATGACGGCCTCGTAGGTGCGGCCCACGTCCTTCGGATCGATCGGCAGGTACGGCACCTCCCAGGTGATGTCGTCGACGTCGGAATCGGCGGCGTCGGCGGCGGCCTTCATCGCGTCCAGGCCCTTGTTGATGGCGTCCTGGTGCGAGCCGGAGAACGCGGTGTAGACCAGATCGCCGCCGTAGGGGTGGCGCTCGTGCACCGGCAGCTGGTTGCAGTATTCGACGGTGCGGCGGATCTCGTCGATGTCGGAGAAGTTGATCTGCGGGTCGACGCCGCGGGAGAACAGGTTCATCCCCAGGGTGACCAGGCAGACGTTGCCGGTGCGCTCGCCGTTGCCGAACAGGCAGCCCTCGATCCGGTCGGCGCCGGCCTGGTAGCCCAGCTCGGCGGCAGCGACTGCGGTGCCGCGGTCGTTGTGCGGATGCAGCGACAGCACGATCGACTCCCGGCGGGCCAGGTTGCGGCTCATCCACTCGATCGAGTCGGCGTAGACGTTGGGGGTGGCCATCTCGACGGTGGCGGGCAGGTTGATGATCATCGGCTTGGCCGGGGTGGGCGCGATGATCGCGGTGACCGCGTCGCAGACGTCCTTGGCGTATTCCAGCTCGGTGCCGGTGTAGGACTCCGGGCTGTACTCGTAGCGCCAGTCGGTGTCGGGGTACTTCTTCTCGATCTCCAGGCACAGCGCCGCGGCGTCGGTGGCGATCTTCTTGACGGCCGCGCGGTCGGCCCGGAAGACCACCTTGCGCTGCAGGATCGAGGTGGAGTTGTAGAAGTGCACGATGACGTTCGGGGCGCCGGCGCAGGCCTCGAAGGTGCGCTCGATCAGTTCGGCGCGGCACTGGGTCAGCACCTGGATGGTGACGTCGGCGGGGATGGCGCCGTCCTCGATGATCTCGCGGACGAAGTCGAAATCGGTCTGGCTGGCGGCGGGGAAGCCGACCTCGATCTCCTTGTAGCCCATCCGGACCAGCAGGTCGAACATGCGGCGCTTACGGGCCGGGCTCATCGGATCGATCAGGGCCTGGTTGCCGTCGCGCAGATCCACCGCACACCACGCGGGGGCCTTGTCGATGACCTTGTCCGGCCAGGTGCGGTCGGGCAGCGCGATGGGCTCGACCTCCTCGGCGAAGGGCCGGTACCGGAAGCTCGGCATCGAGGAGTTCTTCTGGGTGTTCCAGGCGGGCTGGTCGGCGGGCGCCGGCTTGGACGGGGGCGTGATGGTGCGCGGGGAGCCCGTGACGAAGGCGTCGGCGGTAGACATGCGATTTCTCCAGGGTTTTGGTGAATCCCGTTAATGGGTCGACCGACGCGGCAAAACCCCGCGACGGGGGGCCGGTCTGATCAGACCCCGTCGCGGCGGCCGAGAAGAAGCGCCCGCTGCATGATGATCACGAGTTTACCGTGCCGTGACAGGACGGGGAAAGGGCGGTCCCGGTTGCTGCCGGGACGCCGGCATACGTCTAGGTTCGCTAACGAAACGAACGCTTGTACGGGTGCGAACCCGACGGGACGTGAGGACGTACTGACATGACCTGGCTGGAAATGCTCGCGGTCTTCGGCGCCGGAATCGCCGCGGGCTGCATCAACACCATCGTGGGCTCGGGCACCCTGATCACCTTCCCGGTGCTGCTCGCCTTCGGCCTGCCCCCCGTGACCGCGAACGTGTCCAACACCATCGGCCTGGTCCCGGGCGGCATCAGCGGCGTCGTCGGCTACCGCAAAGAACTGGCCGGCCAGCGCAACCGGCTGCTGAAACTGGGCTCCGCCTCGCTGGTCGGCGGCATCACCGGCGCCGTGCTGCTGCTGCGGTTGCCGGCCGACGCCTTCAAGGCGATCGTCCCGATCCTGATCATCGCCGCGCTGATCCTCGTGGTGGTGCAACCCCGCCTGGCCCGCTGGGTCAAGCGGCGGCGCGAGCTCAACGATGTCGCCCCGCCCGCGCACGGCGGGCCGATCCTGCTCGCCGGAATCTTCGCCGCGGGCGTCTACGGCGGATACTTCGGCGCGGCGCAGGGTGTGCTGCTGATGGGGTTGCTCGGCGTTTTCGTGCACGAGGACATCCAGCGGCTCAATGGTGTGAAGAACGTCCTGGGCCTGATCGTGAACGCGGTCTCCGCGGCCATCTTCATCGTGATCGCCACGGTGGACTGGCGGGTGGCGGGGCTGATCGCGATCGGCTCGATCATCGGCGGCCAGCTCGGCGCGACGGTGGGCCGCCGGCTCCCGCCGAACGTGCTGCGCGGCGTCATCGTGGTGGTGGGCCTGATCGCCGTGGCTCGGCTGCTGCTGACCTGAACGAGGAGATACCCAATGGCATTGGAGATGCGCGCGCTCTGCGAGCGCTGTGAAACCGGGGTGGCCGCCGACGGTGTGGCCTGGATCTGCAGCTACGAGTGCACGTTCTGCGACGAGTGCACCGCGGCGATGGCGCGCGCCTGCCCGAACTGCGGCGGCGAGCTGGTGCGCCGGCCGCGGCGCGTGGCGAAGTAGGTTCCGGGTTGCGCCGGGGAGGATTTCGTCATTAAGGATGACGACGCCGAGGGGCGGTGGGGCACACCATGATCGGTATGCGTGCAAGCAAGCTGGTGGCCCTGGGAATGCTCGCCGTCGCGCTGCCCGTGCTGAGCGGCTGCGGCCTGCCGGGCGGGCGGGGCGCCGCGGTGTCGGAACTGGTCGCCCAGGCCGAGGCCGCACCCACGCCGCGGCTGGACTGGGCGCCCTGCGCCGACGCCGACCTGAGCGGCCGCGAGTGCGCGGTGGCCGAGGTGCCGCGCGACTACGCCCAGCCGCACGGCGCGAAGCTGGCGCTGGCCGTGGTGCGCCAGCCCGCCACCGATCCCGAGCGCCGCATCGGCACCCTGTTCACCGCGGTCGGCGGGCCGGGCGGCTCCGGGCTGGATTGGGCGCGCAAGGGCGAGCTGTTCCCCGGCGAGATCAGCCGCCGCTTCGACGTGGTGACCTTCGATCAGCGCGGGATCGGGCGCAGCGCGCAGGTGCGCTGTTTCCCCGATGCCGGTGCGCAGGAACGGTTCTGGCTGGGCGCCACGATCCCGCCGGTGAATCCGGGGCAGGAGGCCGACGCGGAGCGAGCGAGTCGCACGCTGGCCGCGGGCTGCGCCACGCACAGCCCGGACCTGCTGCCGCACCTGACCACAGTCGACGCCGCCCGCGACCTGGATCTGCTGCGCCGCGCGCTCGGCGAGGACAAGATCTCCTACGAGGGCGGGTCCTACGCGAGCTACCTGGGTCAGGTCTACGGCGCGATGTTCGGCGACCGGGTCCGGGCGCTGCTGCTCGGTTCGATGATCGACCCCGAGACCTACACCGGCGACACCCGCGCCCAGGTGACCGGCACCGCGCTCGGCACCGCGGAGGTCTTCGACGAGTTCCTGCGGCTGTGCGCCGAGGCCGGTCGATTGCGCTGCGGCTTCGCCGCCGGTGACCGGACCGAGGAACGCCGCGGCGCGGGCAGCGAGCAGCCGAGCACGACCAGCAGCACCCCGACCTCGGGCAGCCCGGTCACCAGCGGCCCGGCGGCGGAGGCGGAGCAGACACTGCGACAGCGGGTTTCCGCGCTGATGGACCGGCTGGCGCAGGGCCCGATCACGGTGGGGGAGCGCGAACGCGCGGTGCCGGTGCACCACACCGAGGTGATGCAGGCCCGCTCGCTGCTGCTCTACGACGCCGCGAACGGCTGGCCCGCGCTGGCCCAGCTGCTCACCGAACTCGAGCGCGGTCCCGCCGGCAACGCCGAGCTGGTCCGGGCCACGCTCGCCGCGGGCGGCGTCGACTGGGACTTCCTGGATTCCTTCACCGCGATCACCTGCGCGGACAACAGCACCCCGCGCGGGCCCGAGCAGTGGCCCGCGATCGCCCGCGAATTCAACGGCGCCGCCGCCGAGTACGGCCCGTTCTGGCTGTATCAGCGGCAGCCGTGCGCGAGCTGGCCCGTCCCGGGCGAGGGCTACCCGCAGCGCTACACCGGGCCGTGGACCCTGAGCTCGGACAAACCGGCGCTGCTGATCAACAACCGCTACGACCCGGTCACCCCGCTGGCCTTCGCGCAGGGCGCGCAGCAGGCCATGGTCAACGCCCGCCTGGTCGTGGTCACCGACGGCTACGGCCACGAGACCGGCGGCGACTGCGTCAGCCGCCTGCGCGAGCGCTACCTCGTCGACCTGCAACTGCCCGCGCCCGGCGGCACCTGCGTCGCCGGAACCCGGCCCTTCGCCGGCTGAATTCGCCCCGTATTCCCCGAAATTGGCGGGCCGAGCGGTTGGGGTGGGCCTGGTCCACCGGGTAATCTGCGCTCGGCCATGCATGATGAGGGAGGTGGCCTGGTGCGAAGACGTGCGCTGTTCAAGGCGGCGGGTGTGGCCGCGGTGCTCGGCGCCGCGGGGCCGGCGCTGAGCGCGGGCCGGGCGGTCGCCGCCAACCCCGCCGGGCCGGGCCAGTTCCAGCAGTGGGTGCCGGAAATCTTCGCGCCGCTGCCGGACCCGCCGGAGCACACGCAGGCCATCGTCATCGGCTCCGGTTTCGGCGCCGCCGTCACCGCGCTGCGACTAGCCCAGGCCGGGATCGCGAACTCCGTGCTGGAGCGCGGTTCCCGCTGGCCCGCCGACCCCTGGCGCGAGATCTTCACCGGCGACGACCTGCCCGACGGCCGCGGCTTCTGGCACCGCACCAGCTTCACCGGCGTCACCAAGGTGCCGATGACGTTCACCAAATTCGGCGGCGTGCTGGACTGCACCAGCTACCCGGGCATCGACGTGTGGCGGGCGGCGGCCGTCGGCGGCGGCTCGGTGATCTTCACCGGGGCCATGGTCGCCCCGGAGCGGCGCTTCTTCGACCACGTCTTCGGCGGCGTCGTCGACTACGGCGAACTGGATCGGGTGTACTACCCCCGGGTCCGGGAGATGCTGCGGCTGGACCCGATTCCCGCCGACATCTACAACTCCGCGCCGTTCACCCACTCCCGGGCCTGGGACGACCAGGTCCGCAAGGCCGGCTTCCAGCCGCAGCCCAACGACTCGATCTTCAACTGGGACGTGCTGCGCGCCGAACTGTCCGGCGGCTCGCGCGCCTCGGCGACGGCCGCGCGCAGCAATCTCGGCAACTCCAACGGCGCCAAGTTCGACCTGAACCAGAACTACCTGCGCTATGCCCAGGAGACCGGCAAGTCCGCGGTGTTCCCCGGCCATCGCGTCGACGCCATCGCCCAGGAGGGCTCGGGCCGGTTCGTCGTCACCGTCAGCAAGCTGGCCCCGACCGGTGAGGTGCGGGCCACCCGCACCCTCACCTGCGATCAGCTCTTCCTCGGCGCGGGTTCGGTCGGCACCTCCGAGCTGCTGGTGCGCGCCCAGGCCACCGGCGCGCTGCCCAACCTCAACGAGCACGTCGGCGACGGCTGGGGCACCAACGGCGACGTCGTACTCGCCAGGGGCGCAAGCCATCTGGCCGGGTTCGGGCAGGGCGTGCCGAGCGCCAGCCGCATCTTCGACGAATCGGGGCTGCCGCTCACCCTGGAGAACTGGTACATCCCCGGCATCCCGTTCGAGACCGGTGCGCTGGCCTCGCTGGGCATGGTGCTGGATTCGGCCCGCACCCGGTTCGGCTACAACGCGGCCGCCAACTCGGTGGGCCTGACCTGGTCCACCCGCAACCGCGACGAGGTGGTCGGCGTGGCGCGTGCGGTGGATCACCGGATCGCCGACAAGGCCGGCGCCATGGTCGAGTACAGCGCGCTCGGCTACGACGCCAACGCCCTGTTCACCGCGCACCCGCTCGGTGGCGCGGTACTTGGCCGGGCCACCGACGCCTACGGCAGGGTGCACGGGCACCCCGGGCTCTACGTGATGGACGGCGCGGCGATCCCCGGCAGCACCGGCACGGTCAACCCCTCGCTCACCATCACCGCCCTGGCCGAACGCAACATCGAGGCGATCATCCGCGCCGGCCGCTGACCGGGCCCCGCCCCTCCGCTGTCCATCACCCCGGGCCGCGTCCGTCCTGCGAACGCCTCCGTCATCCCGGCGAACGCCGGGATCCCTCGCGAACGCCGCTCAACTGGTTACGCTTTCGGGCACAGCCTCGCGTTGTGCGTCCCTCCGGGGGCGGCGGGAGGGCCCGTTCGGCGCTGAAGGGATTGTTCGTGTCCGCTCCCAATCTGTCGGGATACGACCCGGCACCCGAGCCGTCCGACTATCCCCGCAAACCGCCCGCCCTGTGGACGGATTTCGCGATGCTGGTGCTCGCGATCTGCTCGCTGGCGCTGATCGTCTGGATCAGCTTCTTCACCGTCTCCGACCAGACCTATCGCACGATCGTGATCGTCGACTACGCGATCTGCGCGATCTTCGCCGTCGAATTCCTGTGGCGCTGGCGGCGTGCGGGCTGGCCGTGGACCTACCCGTTCGTCTACTGGTACGAGATCCTCGGCATGATCCCGGTGACCAGTCCGTTCTTCCGCGGCTTCCGGCTGCTGCGCGTCGTGGTGATCGTGGTCCGGCTGGCCCGGGTCGCGGACCGCGCCTTCGGCGACCGGATCACCGCCGCCCTGGTGAACCGGTTCATCGGCACCATCGTCGAGGCGATCAAGCGCCCGATGACGATCGCGGTCATGGACGAGGTGGCGCATGTGCTGCGCACCGGCCACTACACCCGCAATATCGCGGCCGCGCTGCAGGAGAACCGCGCGGAGATGGACGAGATGATCCTGGAGCTGATCAAGAACGATCCGCAGACCGGGCGGGTCCGCTACATCCCGTTCCACGAGGACATCATCCGGCTGATCGCCGACACCACCTTCCGGATCCTGTTCGGCGTGCTCGCCGACCCGCGCACCGACGAGCTGGTCTCCGACGCCATCCGGGAGAACGTGGATCAGATCCGGCAGGCGGTCCGCGACGGCATCCGGGTCGACCCGTCGGCCTACGGGCCGACCGCGGCCGAGCACACGGTCGCGCACAAACTGCGCAACCTCTAGCTCATTCCGAGTGCGCGTGCCGGATCTGCTCGCGCGGCTGCGCGTTGCGCACCGTCTCCCAGACGACCAGCCCGATCAGGACCGCGCACAGCAGGGCCAGCGACGCGAGCGCGGGCAGGGCGGTGGCGGGCGCGACGAGGGCGAGCAGCAGGCCGACGGCGACCAGGTGCGACACCGTGACCCGTCCGGTGGCCGCGTATTTGAAGCCGACCAGCCCGGCCAGGTACAGCACGACGCCGCCGTAGAGCGCGTACAGCGGGATGCCGTAGAGCGCGTCGGTGAGCCGGTGGTGCGAGGCGTCGCTGACGTAGCTGAGCACCTTCTTCAGCCCGAGCGAGATGCCGATGATGCCGACGATCATCGGGAAGTGCCAGTAGGTGTAGCCGTCGCGCGCGATCCGCACCTGCCGCTGCCCTTCGGCGCGGGCGAGCGCGTGTTCGGCCGAGAGCGCCGCGACGTCGAAGTAGGTCCACCACAGCAGCCCGGACACCGCCAGGCCGAGCAGCGAGCCCACGGTGATCGGCCACGAAATGGGTTGCCCGGCCACGCCGATGCCGATCGAGACGATGGATTCGCCGAGGGCCACGATGATGATCAGGCCGTAGCGTTCGGAGAAGTGCCGCGCCGAGCGCACGCGCCATTCGAGTCCGGCCACCATGGTCCACAGCATGTCGCCGGCGATGGCCGCGATCCACAGGCAGATCTGCACGGTGCCGTGCGTGGTGGCCGCGATGATCAGCAGCGTGGTGCCGATGGCGATGGACCCGATTCCCCATTTGGTGACCTGCGCGCGCAGCGCCGGATCGTCGCCGGTGCCCGCGATGTACACACCCAGGTGCACCAGGCGCACCACCAGGTAGGCGAGGGCGAAGATCAGCGGGCCGTGCCAGCCGCCGGGCATGTCGGAGAACGCCTCGGGAATGGTGAGCGCGGCGATCAGTCCGCCGCCCGTGGCCACGAACATCGCGACCCGCATCAGGCCCTCGTCGGCGCGCACCGTGTTGGCCAGCCAGGAGTAGGCGATCCACACCCACCACATGACCGCCAGCACCAGCAGGGCGCGCAGCAGGTTCTGCGCGCTGGTCGGTTTGGCGGCGATGCTGGTCACCATGGTGAAGGCGAACACGAGGACCAGATCGAAGAACAACTCGAGCTGAGTCACCGAACTGCCCTCGGCCATCGGCTGGAACCGAACGCGTCTACTACCGATCATGGCGTCCATCGTCGCACCCCGGCGCACGCCGTGCGGCCCGGAGCTGTTGCGGCCGGGGCGATTTCGCTTACGGCGTCATCGGGTCAGAGCTGCTCGGTGTAGGCCGGGTCCAGATAGGCCCCGTAGCCGTCGTTCTCGGGCACGCTCTCGGCGAACTCGATGAAGTTCTCGACGATGGTTTCGTGCCAGCGTTGTTGGGTCCGCTTCATCAGCAACCCGGGCAGCGGGATCTTGGTCTGCAGCTCGGAGTGATACCAGACCTGGGTCTCGTCGTCGGCCTCGGTGACCTCGAACCAGCCGCCGCCGCGGATGCCGCGCGAGCTGTCGATGATCTGCCAGGTGACGCGGTCCGCGGTCCATTCCCATTCCAGGACCTGCAGGTCGGAGCTGCCGTGCACGTCGGCGGTGACGTAGATCTTGGTCGGGCGGTTGCTCCCGTCCCGGCCGGCCACGCGCGCGTCCTGGTAGGCGGACCATTCGGGCAGCATGTCGGTGTTTGCCAAGGCTTCGAACACATGCGCCGGAGTGGCGTCGACGGTGAAGTGAATATCTATTTTCGTGCGCATGCCAAACCTCCACCCCCCACTTACCAACTGGGCCGATTGTGCACAGGCGTGCTCCGAACGTCAACCAAGCAGTCTCTTCTCGGGGCGCCGCAATTCGGCGGCTACCCGCGGCCGATGAGCCGGTGCACCGCCTCCTCGATCAGGGCCTGGCCCTGTTCCTCGGTGAAGATCTCGGGCAGCGTCAGCCGATCGAGGATCAGCCAGTTCAGCGTCAGATAGAGCAGCACGACCGATTCCTCGTCGCCGGGCAGGCCCGAATCCAGGTGCGTGCGCACGTTGAAATCGAGGTCGGCGCGCACCCGCTCGGTGAGCACCTTGCGCAGTTCGGGCCGCCGGGTGGCCTCCAGCCGCAGTTCCAGCAGGGCCAGGTAGCCGGTGGGGAACGCTTCGATCCGGCTGACCACCTCGCGCATCAGGACGACGATGTGCTCCCGCGTCCGCGGCCCGATCGTCACCTGGGCCATGGCCTCCGCGCTCGGCTGCAGCCGCTCGTAGAAGCGAGCGCCCGCCTGGGTGAGCAGATCGTCGCGATTGGCGAAGTAATTGGAGGCCGTTCCCGCCGGGACCGCGGCGGCCTTGTCCACCGCGCGAAAGGTCAGGCCGCGTGCTCCGTCGCTGGCCAGGACCTCGATGGCCGCGTCGACCAGGGCATTGCGTCGTTCCGGGTTGGTCCGCACTTGACACCACTCCATCCGTAGTACTACATTTCACATCACTTCAGGCAGAGTACAACAGTTGAGGCGGTTTGAGCATGCGAAAGCTCGTGTACTACATCGCGGTGTCGCTCGACGGCTACATCGCCGGCCCGAACGGCGAATTCGATTTCTATCCCCACGACGCCGAGCAGATGGCCGAGCTCAACGCCGAGTATCCGGAGTTCGTGCCCGCGCACCTGCGCCCCCACGTGGGGATGGCTGTGGATGAACCGAACCGGCGCTTCGACACCGTCATCGCCGGGCGCGGCACCTGGGAGCCCGCCCTCGCGGTGGGCGTCACCAGCCCGTACGGCCATATGAAGCAGTACGTGCTGTCCCGCACGCTGCGCATCGACGACCCGAAGGTCGAGGTGATCGCGGGGGATCCGGTCGGCCTGGTCCAGCGGCTCAAGAAAGCGGACGGCCGCGACCTCTATCTCTGCGGCGGCGGCCGGCTCGCCGGGCAGCTCCTCGGCGAGATCGACGAGCTGATCATCAAGAGCTACCCGGTGGTCGCCGGTCGCGGCATTCCCGTCTTCGCCGGGGATTTCGATCCGACGCTGTTCACCCCGACCCGGCGCCGCGACTTCGGCAACGGCGCCCGGGTCACCTGGTTCGCCCGCGCCTGACCCGAATACCTTCGTTCCCTCTCCACCGCAGAAAGCAGGACCATTCATGCGAAAGCTCACCTACTTCGTCGGCGCCACCCTCGACGGCTACATCGCCGGCCCGGACCACGACATCTCGTTCATGGACGGCGGCGCGGACTTCTGGGCCTGGCTCGCGGCGAACTATCCGGAAACGCTGCCCGCCCACGTGTGGCCGCACTTCGGCGTCGAGCCGGGCACCGCGCCCGCGCACTTCGACACCATGGTGATGGGCCGGGGCACCTACGAGCCGGGCCTGGCCGTCGGCATCGCCAGCCCGTACCCGCACCTGCGCACCCAGTACGTGGTGTCCACGACCCTCGGCGGCATCGACGCCCCCGGCGTCGAACTCGTCGAGAGCGACCCGCTCGAGCTGGTGCGCCGCCTGAAGAAAGAGGACGGCAAGGGCATCTGGCTCGCCGGCGGCGGCAACCTCGCCGCCCAGCTCATCGACGAGATCGACGAGCTGGTGATCAAGAGCTACCCGGTCATCGCGGGCGAGGGCACCCGCGCGCTCACCGGGCGGTTCACTCCGACCCAGTTCACCTTGGACCGGCGCGCGAATTTCGCCAACGGCACCCAGGTCAGCTGGTTCCACCGCTAGCCCGGCAGGAACGACAGGCGCACCCGGCGGTCGGGGTTGTCGACATTGAGGTCGACGAAGGCGATCGATTGCCAGGTGCCCAGCGCCGGCTCGCCGTCGAGCACCGGCACCGTGGCGTAGGGCGGGATCAGCGCGGGCATGACGTGCGAGCGGCCGTGCCCGCGCGTGCCGTGCGCGTGCCGCCACCGGTCGTCGGCGGGCAGCAGGTCGCGCAGGGCCGCGAGCAGGTCGTCGTCGCTGCCCGCGCCGAGTTCGATGATCGCGATCCCGGCGGTCGCGTGCGGTACGAAAACGTGCAGCAGGCCGTCCCCGCCGGCTTCGCGCGTGAACGCCGCGCACTGCGGTGTGATGTCTTGCACCACTTCTTTTTCGCCGGTCCGCAGCGTGAGGAGTGTGCTCTTCATGGGCCCCATCATTCCCGTCCTACGCTGCGAATCCGGGCACGTTGCCCAGCCGTGCCGAGACTATGTGTGAATGTGCGGATTTCCACAGCTGCGGGAGGTAGCGGGAAAACCCGCGCACCTATCCCGGTACTCTTAGTGGCTGTTACCAGCTGTTAGTCGATCTTGGAGGACCTTCTCGTGGCTCTCGTGGTTCAGAAGTACGGAGGATCCTCGGTAGCGACCGCCGAGCGCATCCGGCGCGTCGCTGAACGGATCGTAGAGACGAAGAAGCAGGGCCACGACGTGGTGGTCGTCTGCTCGGCGATGGGCGACACCACCGACGAACTGCTCGACCTGGCCCAGCAGGTGGCGGTCACGCCGCCGCAGCGCGAGATGGACATGCTGCTCACCTCCGGTGAACGCATCTCCAATGCGCTTGTCGCCATGGCGATTCACTCGCTCGGCGCGGAGGCCCGGTCGTTCACCGGTTCGCAGGCCGGTGTCATCACCACCGGTGCGCACGGCAACGCGAAGATCATCGACGTCACCCCCGGCCGCCTGCGGGAAGCGCTGAACGAGGGCACCATCGTGCTCGTCGCCGGCTTCCAGGGCGTCAGCCAGGACACCAAGGACGTCACCACGCTCGGCCGCGGCGGTTCCGACACCACCGCCGTCGCGCTGGCCGCGGCGCTGGAAGCCGACGTCTGCGAGATCTACACCGACGTCGACGGCGTCTTCACCGCCGACCCGCGCATCGTCTCCGATGCCCAGCGCCTGGAACAGGTCTCCTACGAGGAGATGCTGGAGATGGCGGCCTGCGGCTCGAAAGTCTTGATGCTGCGCTGCGTCGAGTACGCGCGCCGCTACAACGTGCCCGTGCATGTGCGCTCGTCCTACACCGACAAGCAGGGCACCTACGTTTACGGATCGATGGAGGACATCCCCTTGGAGCAAGCAATCCTCACCGGCGTCGCGCACGACCGCAGCGAGGCCAAGGTGACCGTGGTCGGACTGCCGGACGTCCCGGGCTACGCCGCCAAGGTGTTCCGTGCCGTCGCCGATTCCGAGATCAACATCGACATGGTGCTGCAGAATATCTCCAAGGTCGAGACGGGCAAGACCGACATCACCTTCACCCTGCCCAAGTCCGATCTGACCCGCGCGGTGGAGAAGCTCACCAAGCAGCAGGACGAGATCGGTTTCTCGCAGATCATCTTCGACGACCACATCGGCAAGGTGTCGCTGGTCGGCGCGGGCATGAAGAGCCATCCCGGCGTCACCGCCAAGTTCTGTGAGGCGCTGGCCGCGGCCGGCATCAATATCGATCTCATCTCCACCTCCGAGATCCGCATCTCGGTCCTGGTCAAGGACACCGAACTGGACGAGGCCGTGCAGGTGCTGCACAAGGCCTTCGATCTGGGCGGCGACGAGGTCGCCGTCGTACACGCCGGAACGGGGCGATGAGCATGGGAATTCGAGTAGGCGTCGTCGGCGCGACCGGTCAGGTCGGCGCGGTCATGCGCAAACTGCTGGAGGAGCGCGACTTCCCGGCCGACGAGGTGCGTTTCTTCGCCTCGGCGCGTTCGGCCGGCAAGAAGCTGCCGTTCCGCGGCCAGGAGATCGTCGTCGAGGACACCGAGACGGCCGATCCGTCCGGCCTGGACATCGCCCTGTTCTCCGCGGGCGCCACCATGTCCCGCGTGCAGGCGCCGCGGTTCGCCGCGGCCGGGGTGACGGTCATCGACAACTCCTCGGCCTGGCGCAAGGATCCCGATGTGCCGCTGGTCGTTTCCGAGGTCAACCCGGAGGCCACCCGCAACCTGGTCAAGGGCATCATCGCCAACCCGAACTGCACCACGATGGCCGCCATGCCGGTGCTCAAGCCGCTGCACGAGGCGGCGGGCCTGCGGCGCCTGATCGTCTCCAGCTACCAGGCGGTCTCCGGCAGCGGCCTGGCCGGTGTCGAGGAACTGGTCTCGCAGGTGCGCGCCGTCGTCGGCGACGCCGAGAAGCTGGTGCACGACGGCAGCGCGGTCGCCTTCCCGGCGCCGAACAAGTACGTCGCGCCGATCGCCTTCGACGTGATCCCGCTCGCGGGCGCGCTGGTCGACGACGATTCCGGCGAGACGGACGAGGATCAGAAGCTGCGCAACGAGAGCCGCAAGATTCTCGGCCTGCCCGAGCTGCTGGTCAGCGGCACCTGTGTGCGCGTCCCGGTGCTCACCGGCCACTCGCTCTCGATCAACGCCGAGTTCGCCGATCCGCTGTCGGTGGCGCGCGCGCAGGAGATCCTCGCCGCCGCCCCCGGCGTGAAGCTGGTCGACGTGCCCACGCCGCTGCAGGCCGCCGGCATCGACGAGTCGCTGGTCGGCCGCATCCGGCAGGATCCGGGCGTCCCCGACGGCCGCGGCCTGGCCCTGTTCGTCTCGGGCGACAACCTGCGTAAGGGCGCCGCGCTGAACACGATTCAGATCGCCGAGGTCCTGCTCAGCCAGCGTTGAGCCGCATCCTCCGCACGGGCCGCCCGGTTTTCCGGGCGGCCCGTGCGGCGTTCGCGGGCCGGAAAATCAGTGGACGGGACGGGCGGCGGCATCGAATCATGGAGGCATGGTTCAAGATCTGGAGCAAGAAGAGCGGGATCGGAAGGCCTACGACCAAGCCCGCGGTGAACTCGAGCGCTCGCTGAACGCGGCGGGTCCGCTGTTCACCGATCGCTTCTGGTGGAGCGGCAACGCGGCGGTCCGTCGCAACTGAGGTCGGGTGCCCGCTAACCTGTCCACCATGACCGGTCTGCCGCCCGAGCCACTGCCGCTGCACAGCCCGATGCCGGACGGCCCGTTGCCGCCGCACGTCGCGGGCTGTTTCGGCTGCGGGCCGACCAACCCCGCGGCCGTCGGCGTTACGCTGGAGCGCGCGGGGGATCGGGTCGTCGGCCGGTTCACCCTCGACGAAAGACACCAGGGCGCACCGGGTTTGGCGCACGGCGGGGTGGTGGCCACGGTGCTGGACGAGGCGGCGGGCACCGTGCCGAGCACAATGTGCGTGCCCGCCGTCACCGCGAAGCTCGAGGTGAACTACGTCCGGCCCGCACCGCTGCATCGGCCGATGACGGTGTCGGCGATCCTGGCGCGGCGCGAGGGCGAACGCAAACTGCACATCCACGCCCGGCTCGAGGACGACGACGGACTGATCGCCGAGGGAGCGGCGCTGTTCGTCGTCGTCACCGCGGAGCATTTCGTCGCGCACGGCGCGAAGCCGGGCGAAATACCGTTCTTCGGGGTCTGATTCAGCGGATTCCCGGTGTGCGTGGGTCGGTGCCGAGGCAGACCAGCACCGCGCACCCCGGCGGCGTATCGGCGAACGGCGGCGCCAGCGGATAGTTCAGGCAGGCGAAGACCGTGCAGCCCGGATAGGCCGAGGGGCCGAGGCCGAAGACGGCGATCAGGATGTCGGTGTCGAAGTAGCGGCTCGGGTCGATCCGGATCGGCGGCTCGACGTAGGGGCCGGGGTCGGTGTGGCCGGGAAAGGCCGCCATGAGTTTGCGGAAGAACTCGTGCGGCAGTTCCTCGAAGTTCTGCAGGATGCCCTGCAGTCCGTATCGGGTGACATTGCCGAACACGCCGGTCCACACGACCGTGAGATCCAGACTGGGAATGAAGAAGGCGTTCTGCAAACCCAATCCGGACATGCCGTAGGCGTCCGCGGGCAGGAAGTCGGGAATTTCCGCGCAACCCGCCCCGATCCAGAACAGGTAGCCGTAGCAGGGATTGGCCGGCGACGGCGTGATCGCCTTCCGCAGGTATTCCTCCGACAGGATCCGCTGATCGCCCCACCGGCCCGCGTTGTGCACCAGCAGCCCGATTTTCGCGAAATCGTTCGGCGGCAGCATCAGGTGTGCGTAGCCGTAGGTGTGCCCGGCGCGGTCGCGGGCCCAGTAGTAATCGCCGCGCTGAATACCGAGCGGTCCGAACAGTTCGCGCTGGGCGAAGTCCTGGAGCGGCTCGCCGACGGCGGATTCGATGACATAGGAGAGCAGATCGACATTGCGCTGGCTGTAGCTGAACGCCGCCCCGGGCGGGTTGTCCAGCGGTACGCCGAGCGCCTGGACGGCGCTGTTCGGGTCGACCGGGATCACTCCGGTGATGCCCTCGGTGAAGACGCCGGTCCGCATCCCGGAGGTCTCGGTGAGCAGATTCTCCACGGTGATCGACCGCCGCAGCTCATCGCCGAGGCCGTCGGGCAGATAGGCGCCGATCGGCGCGTAGATATCGAGTTTCCCCTGATCCCAGGCAATTCCGGCGAGCATCGAGACGACGCTCTTGGTGGAACTCCAGATATTCCAGGCGGCATTACCGCTCTGGTCGTTCGTGGCCCCCGTGCCGATCAGGCAGTTGTGCCGGAAGATCTGCACATTGAAACGATTTCTCCCCGCCGCGAAATCCAGCGCGTCCTGAATGGCGGCCGAATCCATTCCGACCTGCTCGGGTCTGGCGCGTTCCAGCTCGCGCGCGGAGGTCACCGAGCACTGTCTCTCGTCGGGCGCCGCCTGTGCCGCGGGCGTGAATAGACTGCCCGACACCAGCGTTACCGCCGCGAACCCAGCCAGAATCCCACCGATGCGCCCCATGAGAATCGAGGCTAACGGCTGCGGTGCGTTCCGCGCCGGATTATCCAGTCGTCCCGGCGTGCTTGTGGCGGAAGCGGAACCAGGCCGCGCCGAGCGCGAGGACCGCGAGCCCGGCGAGCACCGAGTGCGGCGGCAGGCAGAAGCCGACGATCAGGCAGCCGGCCGCTCCCACCACCGGCACCCAGCGCGGCGGCCGGCCCTCGGACGCGCGCAGCGTCGCGGCGGCCACGTTCGCGATCAGGTAGTAGGCAAGCACCGTGAACGACGAGAAGCCGATGGCCGCACGCAGATCGAAGCTCGCGGCCAGCGCCGCGACCACCGCGCCGACCGCGAGCCCGGCCCGATGCGGGACACCGAAGCGCGGGTGCACGGCCGCCAATCCGCGCGGCAGCCACCGATCGCGCGCCATGGCGAGCACGATGCGCGAGACCCCGAGCAGCAGGGCGAGCAGCGAGCCGGCCGCCGCCAGCACAGCGCCGACGCGGATCAGCGGCGTCAGTTCCGGTGCGCCCGCGGCGGAGACGACCCGGGCGAGCGGATCCGCCCCGTGCGCCAAGCCCGCCGAGCCGAGCGCGGTCAGGGCCGCCACCGCCACCAGCGCGTACACCGCCAAGGCGAGGCCGAGGGCGATCACGATGGCGCGCGGAATGGTGCGCCGGGGGTCGCGCACCTCTTCGCCGAGGGTGGCGATGCGCGCGTACCCGGCGAACGCGAAGAACAGCAGGCCCGCGGCCTCCAGGACGCCCAGCGGCCCCGTCCGGCCGGGCAGAACGGTTGCCGCCGAGTGGTTTCCGAGCAGGCCCACTCCGACGACCACGGCCAGCACCACCAGGACCGCCGCGACGATGACCCGCGTGGCCAGCGCCGACTTCCGCACGCCGGTGTAGTCGAGGGCGGTGATCGCCAGCACCGCGGCCACGGCCACCGCGCGCGCGTGCTCGGGCCAGGCGTAGCCGCCGATCGTCAGCGCCATCGCCGCGCACGAGGCGGTCTTCCCCGCGATGAACCCCCACCCGGCCAGGTAGCCCCAGAACGGTCCGAGCCGTTCCCGCCCGTACACGTAGGTGCCGCCGGAGACCGGGTACAGCGCCGCGAGCCGCGCCGAGGAGATGGCGTTGCAGTAGGCCAGCAGGGCCGCGATGCCGAGGGCGAGCAGCAGCCAGGATCCGGCCGCGGTCGCGGCGGGGGCCAGGGCCGCGAAGATCCCGGCGCCGATCATCGAGCCGAGCCCGATCACGACCGAGTCGCCGAGGCCGAGCCGGCGGCTCAGTGCGTCGCGGTCCGCAGTCACACCGGAATCCTCGGTGACGAACGTCGCGGGCGCGACCCGGCCGGGCTCGGATATGACGAACGCCGCCAGAAAATCTGGCGGCGCCGGCGCCGACGTCCCACAAGCGCCTCTCGGCGGGTGGTCGCTCGTAGCGACGAATGGGGTGCGGCCCGGGGCTGTCCGGACGTCGGCAAACAGCTACAACCGAGGCCGGGCCGGAGCTATTCCAGCGGCCGGATGTGGCCCGCCTCACCGCGTGTGACCAGGGGAAACGATTCGGTATCGGAAACACCGCACGTCTCGTACCGATCGGTCTGAAAATTTAGGATCGCCAGACCGGCAACCGAGACGGGGTGGTCTGATGAGCGAGGGTTCGGCGGTCGGCACGCGCCTCGGGCGCGCCGTCCACCTGCAGCAGCTCGGCCGCTACCGGGATGCCCGCGCGCTGTTCGCCGAGGAGCTGGCCAGCGATCCGGACAACGCCACCGCCGCCGCCTACCTCGCCGACGCCTGCCTCTCGCTCGGCGACTACGACGACGCCGCGGCCGCCGCCGACGCGGCCCTGCGCGCGAAACCCGACTCCGAATTCGGCCTGCGCGCCCGCGCCCTGGCCCGCAGCGGTCTCGGCGACGCCGACGCCGCCACAGCAGCGGCCCGCCGCGCGGTCGAGCTCGGCCCGGACTCCGCGGCCAACTATCGCGTGCTCGCCACCGTCACCCGCGCCGATCCGGAGGTCGCGCTGCCCGCCGTGGAGCGCGCCCTGCGGCTCACGCCGGACAACGCCAACCTGCACTGGTTGCGCGGATCGATCCTGCTGCAGCAGAGCAAGGCGGGCGCGCGCACCTCCGCGCGGGCCGCCGCCGCCTTCGGCCGCGCCCTCGAGCTCGATCCCGAGCACCGCGCCGCCGCCCACGACCTGGCCATCGTGCGCCTGCGCGCGGGCCGGCTGGGCGCCGCCGCCGACGGACTGCTGCGGGTCGGCGAACTGGACCCGACCGTGATGGGCCCGCTGGTCCGACGCAATGTCGGGCTGGTGCTGCACCGCGCGCTGGTGCGCCTGCACCTGCTGATGTTCGTGGTGGTGGGCGCGGTGCTGCTGGTCGGCGCCGCACCGGAGACCGCCGGGTCGCGCACGCTGGACATTCTGACCGCTCCGGGCCGGGCGCTCGGGGTGGCCGGGCTGGTGGCGGTGCCCGCCGCCGTGCTGCTGGGGCTGCGGTCGCTGCCGCGCCGGCAGTGGCCGCACATCCGGGCGGCGCTGCGCGCGGACGTGGTCTCGATGGCACGGGTGGCGCTGCTGGTCGTGGCGTATCTGCTCGTGCTGCTCGCCGTCGTCACCGGGTCGGCCGACCCGATCGGGATCGCCGTGCCGCTGGTCGTCTTCGGTGCGCTCGCCCTGCAAATCCTGCGCTGGATCATCCGAGCTGTGAAGGAGAGGCGCCATGCCCCGGCCTAGCGACGACCCGGTGCTGAACGAAATGCTCGCGGCGCTGGACCGCAGCCCCGACGTGCTCGCCCTGCGGGTGCGGGTGATCGAATTGCAGCTCGAGCGCGGGCTGTTCACCGAAGCCCTGGCCCAGTGCGGCACCGCGCTGCGGCGCGACCCGGGCAACGCGCAGGTCCTGGGCCTGCTGCAGCAGTGCACCATCGCACTGGCGTCCGGCCCGGCGACGCCGCGGGAGCTGGACGAGTACGACTTCTGGGCGGCCGCCGAGGAGCAGGTCGGCGACATCATCGCCCCCGCGTTCCTGGACGCCGGGCCCGCGGAGTTCACGACCGACCGGGACGCGGGCACCATCGAGCGATCCGCGGTCACCCTCGCCGACGTCGGCGGCATGGACGAGGTCAAGCGCCAGCTC
Source organism: Nocardia sp. NPDC050435 (assembly GCF_040655395.1). Classification (NCBI taxonomy): domain Bacteria; kingdom Bacillati; phylum Actinomycetota; class Actinomycetes; order Mycobacteriales; family Nocardiaceae; genus Nocardia; species Nocardia sp. NPDC050435. Next base: position 201,109 of record NZ_JBFAJW010000002.1, on the reverse strand, counting down.
GACCTGGCGCTGCTCGGGCCACTCCGGAATCCCGCCCTGGCCAAGGCTTTCGGCACCTCGGCCCGGGGCGGCCTGCTGCTCTACGGCCCGCCCGGCTGCGGCAAGACGTTCCTCGCCGCGGCCGTGGCGGGGGAGCTGGGCGCGAACTTCTATCCCATCGAGATCGCCGACATCCTCGACATCTACACCGGCGCCAGCGAACGCAACCTGCACAGCGTCTTCGAGGTGGCCCGCCGCAACGCGCCGTGCGTGCTGTTCCTGGACGAACTCGACGCCCTGGGGCACAAGCGCAGCCAGATGTCGGGCTCCTCGACCATGCGCACGGTGGTGAATCAGCTGCTCACGGAACTGGATTCGGCCACCGCCGGCAACGAGGGCGTGTACGTGCTCGGCGCCACCAACCATCCGTGGGACGTGGACGTCGCCCTGCGCCGTCCCGGCCGGTTCGACCGCATGATCATGGTCGGCCTGCCCGACGCCGCCGCGCGCGCCGCGATCCTGCACGTCCATCTGCGCGACCGCCCGGTGGCGGGCATCGATGTCGGTGCTCTCGTGCGCCGTACCGAGGGTTTCTCCGGCGCCGATCTGGCGCACGTCTGCACCTCGGCCACCCAGCTCGCCATGGCCGACGCCCTGCGCACCGGCGAGGTCCGCCCGGTCGCCATGCCCGATCTCGACGCCGCCCTCGCCGACGTCCGCCCCAGCGCCGCCGCCTGGTTCGAATCCGCCCGCAATGTGGTCGAATTCGCCAACGGCGACGGCACCTACGACGACCTGGCCCGCTACCTGAAGGCGCGGCGCGGCCGCTAGCGCCCGAACGCCCGCAATTGAATGTAGGTGTTCTATTTCTTGACTAATTCCAGATAAGCGGCCACGATGGGGTGCATGCACACCACCGGCACCGACCCACGCGAGTGGTTGCGGCACGCCGGCCTCCGGGTCACGGCGCCGCGGCTCGCGGTCCTGCGCGCGGTCGCGGACCGGCCGCATTCGGATGCCGAGACGGTGGCCGTCACCGTGCGCGAGGCCCTCGGATCGGTCTCCACGCAGGCCGTGTACGACGTGCTGCGGGCCTGCGTGAGCGCGGGGATCCTGCGGCGCATCGAGCCGGCCGGTTCGTCGGCGCTCTACGAGACCCGCACCGGTGACAACCACCATCACCTGGTGTGCCGCACCTGCGGCACGGTCGTCGATGTCGACTGTGCGGTGGGATCAGCCCCCTGCCTCACCCCGGCCGACGCCCACGGTTTCGTCGTCGACGAAGCCGAGGTCGTGTTCTGGGGTGCATGCCCGAAATGTCGAACAGCCGAGGAGTCCTTCGCATGATCAAGCCGACCACCACCAACACCGGCACCCCGGTGGTCAGCGACGACGAGTCGCTCACCGCGGGCACGCAGGGCCCGATCCTGCTGCACGATCACTACCTGATCGAGAAGCTCGCCCACTTCAACCGGGAGCGGGTGCCGGAGCGGGTCGTGCACGCCAAGGGCTCCGGCGCCTACGGCGAACTGGTCGTCACCAACGATGTCAGCCGCTACACCAAGGCCAAGCTGTTCCAGCCGGGCGCGCGCAGCGAGTCGCTGGTCCGCTTCTCCACCGTCGCCGGTGAGCAGGGCAGCCCCGACACCTGGCGCGACCCGCGCGGTTTCGCGGTGAAGTTCTACACCGAGGACGGCAACTACGACATCGTCGGCAACAACACCCCGGTGTTCTTCATCAAGGACCCGATCAAGTTCCCCGACTTCATCCACTCGCAGAAGCGCCTGCCCGGCAGCGGACTTCGCGATCACACCATGCAGTGGGATTTCTGGACCCTGCGCCCGGAGACCGCGCACCAGGTGACCTGGCTCATGGGCGACCGCGGCATCCCGAAGACCTACCGCCACATGGACGGCTTCGGCTCGCACACCTACCAGTGGATCAACGCCGAGGGCGAGCGCTTCTGGGTGAAGTACCACTTCAAGACCGATCAGGGCATCGAGTACCTGACCCAGGCCGAGGCCGACACCCTGGCCGGCACCAGCCCCGATCACCACCGCAAGGACCTCTACGAGGCGATCGAGCGCGGCGATTTCCCGAGCTGGACGCTCAAGGTGCAGGTCATGCCGGTGGCCGAGGCGGAGTCCTACCGCTTCAACCCGTTCGACCTGACCAAGGTGTGGTCACAGAAGGACTACCCGCTCATCGAGGTCGGCCGCTGGACGCTGAACCGCAACCCCGGCAACTTCCACGTCGACATCGAGCAGGCCGCCTTCGCCCCGTCGAATCTCGTTCCGGGCATCGGCTTCTCGCCGGACAAGATGCTGCTGGGCCGCGTCTTCGCCTACGCCGACGCGCACCGCTACCGGATCGGCGTCAACCACCATGAGCTGCCGCCGAACCAGGCCCGTGCCGCGGAGGTGAACTCCTACTCCAAGGAGGGCGCCATGCGCTTCGGCTACAACGACGCGAGCGTCCCGGTGTACGCGCCGAACTCCTTCGGCGGCCCGCACGCCCAGCCCGGGCAGGCGCCCGACGGCGGCGCCTGGGACTTCGACCCGACCATGCTGCGCGCCGGCTACATCCAGCATCCCGAGGACAACGACTTCGCCCAGGCCGGCACGCTGGTGCGTGAGGTCCTCGACGACGGCGAGCGGGATCGCCTGGTCGCCAACGTCGTCGGGCACATTCTCGGCGGTGTGCAGGAGCCGATTCTGTCCCGGGTCTTCCAGTACTGGAAGAACGTCGACGCCGATCTCGGCAAGCGCATCGAGGTGGGCGTGCGCGACGCCCGCTGACCCGGCCGGGCCGGGGCGGTGCGCACCGCCCCGGCTCACCGCCGCGCGCGCGGATCGTCGAGTAGCCGGCGCCCCCGGACGGTGAGCCGTCCGTCGGCGCGCAACGGCTCCAGCAGCTCGGTGATCTCGGCGGCCGGGTCGTAGCCCGGCTCCAGCAGTGTGGCGCAGAGGATCTGGACCTCGGCGAAGGTCTCGATCCAGTCGACGTGCGCGGATTCCGCGCAGAGATCGGACAGCATGTCGACCGCGCGCTGTAGGGGGTAGAAGACATTGTCGAAGCGCTGCTGGTCGAACCGGGCCAGGGCGGCGTAGGACTGGCTCAGTTCGAAACGCAGACCACGGTTCTCCGGCTCCAGTCCCACCAGCTCTTTGCGGATCCGCATCGCCGCCAGATAGCACGCGCGGGCCTGCCCCGGTTTCCGGCGCTCGAGCACGGCATCGCCCAGCTGGGTCAGCGACTCCGCGAGATCCCGGCGGTAGCGGGTGTTCTGACGGCTGGTGTCCAGGACGCGCTCGCGGATGTCGAGCGCGCGCTGGGCGCAGCGCTCGGCGGCCAGGAACTCGCCCGCGTCGTGGTGCAGCCGGGCCAGGCCCGCATAGCATTCGCCCACGTCCTGGTTGTAGCGCCGGTTGCCCGGATCGCTGGCCCGCAGTTCCTCCTTGATCTCGAGCGTTTCCCGCCACAGCCGCATCGCCTCGGCGTGGTTGCCGTCGTCCCGTGCGACCCGGGCCAGCCCGGCGTAGCACTCGGCGACGCTGCCGCGGTACTCGACGGCGTGCGGGTGCCTGCTCGCGAGCTCCTGATAGATGCCCAGCGCGCGCTGATACCGGCGCTGCGCGGTGATCCGGCGCCCCGCGTGCGCCGCCGTCGTGCCGAGCTGGCGCAGCGCGGTGCCCAGCAGCACCTGCCAGCGCACCACGGACGGCTGCTTGGCGACCAGGTCCTCGGCGGTGTCGCGGGCCTCGCGGAACCGGTCGGCGGCCGCGCCGAGCAGTCCCGCGTCGCCGGCCAGCCGCCCCAGTGCCACGGCGCTCCAGGCTTTTCCGTGGCGATAGTCGAAATTGTCGGGCTCGGCGGCGACCAGCTCGCCGAACACGCCCAGCGCCGCCGTGAAGTGCCGATCGGCGGGGCCGGGGAGCCCCAGGGTGCGGAACAGCAGGCCGAGTTCGAGGTGGGCGAGCGCTTCGCTGCCGCGATACCCCGACAGGTGCGCGTTCTCCCGGGCCAGGCTGGTGTACTCGTCGAGGGACTGACGCAGGAAGCGCTCGGCGTCCTCCCACCGGCCCGCGTCGCGCAGCACGATCCCCAGCCGCCGGCGGATCGTCCCGAGCCGGTCCCGATGGGTCGGGTTGCGGTCGTCGAAGCCGATCACGTATTCGGCCTCGTCCAGAGCCGACCAGTACAGCCGCCGCGCGTCGGCGAGCTTGCCCTCGAACCGCGCCAGATCACCCAGCCGGACGTGCGAGGCGGCCAGATCCCCTCGATACCAATAGCTTTCGGGCTCGACGGCGCGCAGATCGAGCCGGATGTCGCGGGCCGCGCGGTAGCGCTGCCTGGCCTCGCTCACCCGGCCCTGCCCGAGCGCCAATTCGCCGAGCCGGTCGTAGCAGAAGCTGAGATCGACCCGGAATTCGCTGTTCTCGGGCTCGGCGGCGGCCAGTTCCTCGGCGGTGTCGGTGGCCAGCCGGAACAGGCGCTCGGCCTCGGCCAGCTGCCCGGTGCCGCGGGCCAGTTCGCCGAGCCGGTTGAACGACGCGGACAGATCGCGCCGGTGCCGGTTGTCGGCGAGTTCGGTGGCCGCGAGCTCGTCGCCGAGCGGTTTGCTGATCAGCCCGGCCAGGCTGATCGCGATGGGTGTGGATCCGGCGCCCGGATGCTCGGCGTCCCCGGGCCCGGTGGCACGCCGGAGCAGGGCCGCGTGGTGCCGGACCACGGTCTCGGTGGCCAGTTCCCGGACATAGGCGTCGGTGGCGACCATCCGGGCCAGGACCTCGAAGACGCGCGTGAGCTGATGCTCGGAGGTGACCTCGACCAGCGTCTCCAGCAGCCGGAAGCCGCCGTCGTCCTGTTCGCGCAGTACCTCGCCGATCAGCGCCTCGCCCAGCCGGTCCGGGCGCAGCGGGTTCAGATACCCGGTGCCGTGGTAGAGGCCGGCGAGCCAGTCGGCGGTGGCCTGCCGGGTGGACTCGGCGGCGTCGTCGCCGTGCACCATGCGCAGCAGCCGATCCGCCTGGGCGCGATCGTCGGCGCCGGCGAAGGTGGCCAGGGCGACGGCCAGGCGGATCTGCGCCTCGGTGAGGCCGGGGGCCGAGCGCTGCCAGAAGCGGATCTCGTGGTCGAGGACGCGCTGCACCGGCGGGCGGGTGACCGGTGCGGCGTCGACGGTCCCGGTCAGCGCCGCGTCGAACGCTTCGAAGAGCACGTCCAGCGCGGTCGCGTAGCGTTCGCCGGCGAGATCGGGCAGGTTCGCCACCGCCCAGCGGTCGCGGCCGGCGGGGCCGCGCGCCTCCGGCTGCCAGGCCGCGGCGAACCGTTGCCGGGCAACGGTATAGAGCTCCTCGCGCTCCCAGACCTCCAAGCGCAGCGCGGCGGCCGAGGTGTCGAACGGCGTATCGATGACGGTGCGCAGACTCTGGGCGGCCTTGCGACGCACGTTGTCCAGCGGATCGACCGCGCCCCGGGCCCGGGTGCGGGTGAGCAGCAGCAGCCGCACCGGCGTCATCGTGGTCGCGCCGGCCTGGAGGTCGGCGAGCAGATCACGCAGGGCGGCGACATCGATGTCTTCGGAGTAGTCGGCCACCACCAGGCGCGGGGCGGCCACCGCGCCCAGCGCCGAGGTCACCGCGGCGCTCACCCAGAAGCCCACGATCCAGTCGAAATCGGCCATCCGCCGGCACAATTCGATGGCGAAGCGGGTCTTGCCCGAACCACCCCGCCCGCCGACGATGCCCACCGCCATGGCGGCGGGCTTCTCGCACCACTCCTGCATCTGATCGAGATAGCTGTCGCGGAACAGGTAGGGCACGACCAGCGAATCGGCGAGCAGCAGATCCGAGGGGTTGGATTTGGGCAGCCGGGTGAACCGGCCCCAGGGCCGGTCCAGCAGGAGGTGCGCGGCCTCGTCCGCGGGCAGCACGCGCTGCCAGGCGGTGCGGTCGCGGGCGGCGGCTTCGGCGTTGTCGATGGCGATCTTGCCGCCGACCAGCGCCAGGCGGGTGTCGGTGTTCGGGGTGGCCAGCACGCGGTCCAGCCAGGTGGCGGTGTCCGGTGACTGCACGAGCTCGGACAGGTCGATCCCCGTCTCGGGGTCCACGCTGGTCAGTGCCGCGATCGGGGTGGCCCAGCCGCCGAGATCGGTGGCGACGTTGCGCGACACGGCGACGATGCCGACCACGGCCCGTCGCACCGGGCAGATCAGCGGCGCGCCGGACAGTCCCGGGGCCGCCTGCCCGGCCTTGAGGAGCAGATAGCCGTCGCCGTCGCTGCCCTCGAAGTCGAAGCTGCGTGGCGAGCCGGTGGGGAGCTCGCGCTGGCGCGGCGGGAAGCCGTAGGCGTGGCAGGGCTGCGACCCCGCCGGATGCTTGCCGAGCACCGGGAGGCAGGGGCCGGGCCGCGCGCCGGTGAGGTGCAGGACCGCGAGATCGGGAAATGGCCACGGCGCCTGGCCCGGTCGTCCCAGCTCGGAGCGCACCAGCACCGCGGCCGGGGTGCCGGGTTCGGTCAGGGCGTCGGCGGGCACCAGGACGACCGCGTCCCGGTCGCCGACGACGTGGGCGCAGGTCAAGGCCAGCTCGGCGGTGACCCGGAAGGCCGTGCCGAGTACCGCGCCGTCCGAATCCTGCACGCGCAGGATGTATCCGCGCAGTGCGAGCGAGTCGAAGCGCTGAAACATCCGGCCCGGCAGCGTCAGTCGCGTTTCCAGGTGAGTTTGACATTGATGGTGGCGCTGCCGCCGCCCTCCACCAGCAGCGCGCTGAGCTTGCCGGTCTTGGTGGTCAGGGCCAGGCCCAGCTCGACCGTGGCCTCGTGCGGCTTGGTTTTGTCCCAGGCCTGGGCCAGCTGGCCGGCGATCGCCTCGATGGTGCCGCGCACGGTGTCGAAGGAGAAGGCCGCGCCGACCCCGCTGACGACCTGGGGGCCGGCTTCGCCGTCGGCGATCTCCACCCAGAACTCGGTGTCGCCCACCCGGACCGGGACCGATTCCGCCATTGCCTGCCCCCTGCTGTCATGCCGCCGTCGATGCCGCGAAAGTAGCACGCGCGCAGCGGTCTTCGAGCCGGGATGGAATTAGTTGGGGGATCGCCCCGCACGCAGCCCCGCGATGCCGAGGGCGATGTCGGCCACGATCTCGAACAGGGCCGCGAACCAGGAGAAACCGGTCACCTTCGCGCTCGCGGGCGGGTTGATGAAGCTGTCGCTGAACGGGCCGAACCAGTCCGGGAACAGGTGCACCAGGATGAAGCCCGCCGCACTGACGAATCCGATGAGGACGGCGGCGGTGGGCGCCCAGCGGTGGCCGCGCAGCACCAGCGCGATGGTGAGCGCCGCCGCGACGAACTGGACGGTGCCGAGCACCATCACGGTCGAGGAGATGGTGTCCATGCCGCGGCGCAGGTGATCGGCGCCGTGGACGAGCAGCGCGACCGCGAATATCGCGGTGGCCCAGCGTAACTCGGTGGCCCGGGAGCCGAGGTCGATACGGGCCGCGGTGGGGCGGGTCATGTCGAATCCAATCGTGCGAGCGCCGGAAATCTACGACCGAGTGTAGTAGATATGGGCGGCGCCCGGCGCGGATTCCGCGGAGCTACAGCAGGCCCCACCAATACAGCAGGCAGGCCAGCACCCAGACCACCACGGTTTCCATCGAATCCCCAATCCTCGTCGGTGCAGCGATTTCCATCATCCGCCATGCGGGGGCGGTGCGTGGGCGATTCGTCCTCTACCTGCAATTTTGCTCGTACAAGCTCTTCTTAAGACCCCGCTAAGAGGGTGATTGCAAAGTTGTCTCAACGCCGGAGACAAGCCACCAACGGGGGGTGGGGATCCGGGACACGGCCTGTCTACGAGGGGTGGCAGGCCGAGTCGCGGAGGTAAAGCCAGCCGGGCCGGTCCACGAGGGGTGACCGGCCCGGTCGGTTTTACGGGTAGCACTCAGTGGCTCTTCCGGGAGCTGACCGGCGTCGCGCCACTGCCGAAGGTAACCATTCGGGGGCCGCCGACGATCCCACCCAAGGGTATTGGGCGGGCCGGTCACGAGGGGTGACCGGCCCGCCCAGCGGTTCGACGTTCAGCGGGTGGCGTATTCGGGCAGGGTGTAGTCCTCGGTGGAGCTCAGCATCTTGATCATCAAGGGCCGCATCACCTTCGAGAGCATCAGTTTGGTCATGGTCTGACCGGCCCGGATGCCGAAGCGGCTCATCGGGGCCATCGCCTTGATGCCGCCCGGGGGCAGATCGCGCGACTTCGCGACGAACGGCCGCATCAGTTCCTCGTAGCGGGCCAGCGCCCGCCCGAGATCGTCGGCGTGCGCCGCGATTTCACCGCCCAGCAGGTAGCCGCCGGTGATCGCCATCGCCGTGCCCTGCCCGGCCAGCGGCGAACCGCAGAAGGCGGAGTCCCCGAGCAGCACCACGCGGCCCTCGGACCAGCTCGGCACATCGATGCGAGCCAGTTCGTCGAAGTAGAAATCCTCGGCCTGATCCAGTGCGGCCAGGACGGTCTGCGACTCCCAGCCGCCGGCCGCCAGCCGTTCGCGGATCAGCCGCCGCTGCGCCGTCACGTCGCGGCGCAGCGCCGGATCGGCGTCGGAGCGAACGGTGATGATGGCCTTGCAGGTGCGGGGATCGACATCGGGGCGCAGGCCCACATTGGCGCCGCCGACGATCGAGTGCATGGAGAACCAGTTCGGTTCCAGGCTCGCCGGGGTCGGCATGGTGAAGAAGGACATGTACCCGCCGAGGTAGGTGCTGAAGTTCTCCTCGGGGCCGAAGACCAGGCGGCGGGTGGCCGAGTGCAGGCCGTCGGCGCCGATCACCAGGTCGAAGCGCTCGGTTGCGCCGGAGGCGAAGGTGACGTCCACGCCGTCCGCGTCCTGCTCGATCGCGGTGATCCACTCGCCGTAGCGGTAGTCGGCGCCGCCCGCGGCGGCCAGCTCGTCCAGCAGCACCTGGTTCAGATCGCCGCGGGTGATCTCGATTTCGGCCACGGCGCCCTTGCCGTCGAAGGCCTCCATGTCCATGCGCAGGATCTCCCCGCCGTCGGCGTCGACGTAGATCATGCCGCGCTCGTCCATCTGGTGCCGGCGGATGCCGGGCATCAGGCCCAGCCGCCGCGCGACCTCACCGCTGGCGCCGCGCAGGTCGACCGACTGGCCGCCGGGGCGGGGAGTGGCCGCGCGCTCGACCACGGTGGCCCGGATGCCGGACCGGAGCAGTTGCAGCGCAACGGCATTGCCGCCGATGCCGCCGCCGGAGACGAGGATGCGGGGCTGGGTGGAGCGGTCGGCGTTCATGTGTGTCCTCTGCTGTGAAGCGAATGTCTTAGACATATGTCTAACAGAGGAGTTGCACGTTTGTCTAGTACAAATGTGCAAAACGGATGTCTACGCAGGTGGCCGCGTTCTATGTCGGGCGGTGATACCGCGGATGGGTCAGCAGCGCCTGCCAGGTCCCGGTCCACGGGAACAGGGGGAGCTGCTGCGCGCCCTCACCGGGTTCGTGCGGTTCGGCGATATCCGAGCCGCCGACCACGATGACGCCCCACTCCGCGAGCCGGGTGATCGCCTCCTGGATCGCCGGGAACTCCAGCTGCGCCCGGTTCGAGAACGGCGCCGCCACCACCGGCAGCCCCTTGCCCACGGCCTCCACCAGCAGCCCGAGCGGCAGCGTGTCCGAGATCCCGGCGGCCCACTTGGCCAGCGAATTCGAGGTCACCGGGGCGACGATCATGGCGTCGGCGGGCGGCAGCAGATCCGGCGCGTCCGGCTCCTTGTATTCGCTGCGCACCGGATAACCGGTCTGGCGCTCCAGCGCCGCCACGTCCACGAACCTCCGCCCCGCCGGGGAGGTGACCACACAGACCTCCCAGTCGTCGGACTGCGCCAGTTCCACCAGCTTCCCGATATCCCGCGCCGCCGTCGATCCGGTGGCGATCGCGTACAGGACAGGCCGGCCGTGCTCGTTCATCCATCCATGGTGAACCCGAACGGCCGGTGCCGCAGGCTAGTCGATGCCGAACGGGGCCGCGTAGCGGATGACTCCGCTGGGCAGCGGCCGATCCCCGTCCAGGCCGAGCGCCATCAGCGCCTCGTCCGGCACCTCGAAACTCGCCTCGATGCCGTACGCCGACGCGCGCTCGAACCCGAAGCGCGGGTAGTACTCCGGATGCCCCAGCACCACCACCGCGTGCTCACCCCGCGCGGCCGCCGCCGCCAGCACCGCCCGGATCGCCGCCGCCCCCGCCCCCGTCCGCTGATACTCCGGCAACACCGAACACGGCGCCAAACACAACGCCGGCGTCTCCCCGACATGACACCGCGTCAGCAACGCATGCCCCACCACCACCCCCTCGGCGGTCGTACTGACCATCGACAACCCCTCGATCCACGCCGGATCCCCCCGCAACGCATCCACCAACTCCGCCTCGTCCGCCGTCTCGAACGCCGCCCGCACCACCTCCCGGACCGCGTCCACATCCGCCGCCGTCTCCACCCGCGTCACCCACGCGCCACCGCTCATCCCCACAACCTAACCGCGCCCCTGCCCCCGGCCTCGCGGACACCCGGCCCGTACTGAATCCCTGGTCGTGAACGGTCGTCACCGTCTGCTACGGCCTGAGCAGCGGGGACCGAATACCCCGCGGCGGCGGATGCGCTGCCGATGAGGCGTCGTAGAGCGCGTCCGAGATCCGCTCGGGCAGCCTGTATTCGGCGACGAGGTGATCGAGTCGCGCCCAGGCCGGCGTGAATTTCAGCCACAGCCGGGCATCGTGCTCGGGTGACCAGCTACCGGTCCCCGGGCGCGCGAGACCTGGGAACACGCATTGCAGAGCGAGGGCGTCTCGGCGCTAGCCAGATGCTGTTCAGCACCGCTCGGTCGAAGGAATCCGGTTCAGGAATCGCATAGAGCAAGATCGCGCCCTCCTTGTCTCGATGTCTTCAATCTGAAGACGGGGTGCGCGAAGTTGTCGCTAGTTTGGAGACATCGCGCTATTTGTAGCCGCGCCTGAGGAGGTAGGTGGCGCCGGATTGGTTGGCTTCGGGGGTGAGGAGGGTGAAGGCGAAGGCGTTGGCCAGGCGGTCGGTGGTGTTGAAAGCGGCGTTGACGGCGAGGGCGTCTTCGATTTGCTGAGGGGTGACGCCGGTGGCGAGGACGGTGCGCATGTCGGCCGCGGTGATGGTCGATTCGCGGGTGAGCTTGGCGAGCATGTGGAGGGTGGCGCGGAGCTTCTCGTCGATGGGGGCGGAGTCCAGGTCGGAGAGTATGGCCTCGACCTTGGGTTGGTCGGCGTAGGCCTGGGTGGCGGTCGCGGTGTGGGCGGCGACGCAGAACGGGCTGTCGTTGACCTGGGAGATGTAGGCCGCCATGAGTTCGCGGTCCGCGACCGACCAGGCGGAGGGGCCGCGCATGGCCTCGTGGGTGAATTTCTTGGCGTGGTCGCCGTAGAAGTCCGGCCGGTAGAAGACGAGTTTCGCGGCGTCCGGCAGGGGCTGGCGGGTGACCAGGCGGAGGAGGGCGAAGAGCAGCTTGGTGCCGGGGCGATAGCCGTGGTTGAGGATGTCCGGGCGCATCAGGGGTGCTCCGGGCCGGTGGCTTCGGCCAACGCCGCCAGGCCCGCGTCGTAGAGCCGGGTCGACTGGCCGACGGCGGCGCACACCACGAGTTCGAACAACTCGTCGTCGCTGTACCCGGTGGCCGCGAAGTCGGCGTCGGTGATCGCGGCCGAGTTCGTGACAACTTTGTCGATCAGCGTCCGCACGGCGGCGGGCACCTCGGTGTGGTGGAACGCGCCGGCGCGCTGGTCCGGCGCGGCCCGGCCCGGACCGTGCAGAATGCGCTCGACCAGGGCGCGATGCGCGGCCTGCTTGGGATCCTCGTGTGGCACAGCGAATTCCGCCTCCCGCCGATCAGGCTTCAGCTGGTTGTTCCGGCGAGCCCACGATAGGACGGAGGGCGGAACGGTGCAGGAGTTCCGGGAAACAGAACGGCTCCCAGCCGGTGAAGGCTGGGAGCCGTATCGTGTCTCAACCACACGAGTCGGGGTGACAGGATTTGAACCTGCGACCTCTTCGTCCCGAACGAAGCGCGCTACCAAGCTGCGCCACACCCCGTGAAGCTGTCCGGACAGACACTACGGGACCGGGCAGGCTTGCGTCCAACCAGTAAGAACGACGATCTACGTGGGTAAATGCAGAGCCTCCGACGCGGCGGCGGCAGGTCGCCTCCCGGCTGGCGGGTGCGAGGCCGCCAGTCCGTTCGACCGATCTGGGTAGGGTTCGGCGCGGTTCGGTAGGCAAATTTTTACCGAGATTTTGCCGAGATTCCGGCGATGCGCCTGAGCCGATCGGGTTGACGAGCTAATGGGTAGCGACCGTAGGCCAAATATAGGCGAGATTTACGGCGTGTCGTGACTTCGTGTCGGCGGCCGCCGCCGAGGACAAGCGAAGCACATTGCGCCGCAGTCGATTCCCTGGTTACGCTTGTGTGGCTATCGCAACTGACCTGCTGGTGTATCTCCCGCAGGGCGTCGAGGGACTTGATCGGCGCGAAACTCCGGCTACAACCATCACCTTGGTGTGTCGTGTCGCCGCCCCCGTCCCTCCCTCGCGCCGACCTTCGGCGCGCGACGCCAGGAGATTTCGCTTATGTCATCCGTTGCCGCACCATCCGAATTCGCAACTCACGCCTGCCCACAGGCCATCACACCGCAGGTGCCCTGATGCCTGCGATCGACCGGGGCACTTACTTCGAGGCGCGCTACCGAGTCTCTGCGGGCCGGTACGAGACCATTCGTGACGCCCACGGCAAGCCGATGCGGTACGCCACAAAACCCCTTGCGTTGGAAGCTATTCAGCTCGCCGAACTCAAACTGAAGCATCAGCTCGTCGACGCAAGCCCCTCGCCAGCGGTGAGGCAGGCGGTTGTGGCGACGACTTCTGCCTCAGTTTTGCTGAGCACGTCCGAGGATGAGCAGACGTTTGCGGACTTCGTCGAGGACTGGATTAGGGAACAGGATTTGGCGGTGACCACTGTGGCCAACTACGAGAGCCATATCCAATGCCACTTGTTGCCGACTTTCGGCCCTCTGCCGCTGTCGCAGATCACCAGAAAAGCAGTGGTGGACTGGGAGAAGGAGTTGCGTAAGCACGGCTATCCGGCCGAGAGCATCCGGACCTATCGAGCGCTCTTGCACGTGATCCTGGCCGACGCCACGCGCGCGGGCAAGATCACCTCAAACCCTGCCGAACGTCCGCGTAACCGGGGGCGGCGGACCGGTCGCAAAGCGCACCGGGCACCGGAGAAGGTGATCACCAATGCCCTCGGTGCGCTGCTGATCGCCGAGCGCATGGCGTTGTTGTCCGGGCGCGACGATGAGTTCGTGGCGACGATTCTGAAGTTCTTCACGGGGATGCGTCTGGGGGAGCTGCGTGGCTTGGAAGTCCCTTATGTTGGCCTCAAGCAGTTGCGCGTGGAATGGCAACTGGCCGAGGTGAAGGGGACGTTCGTCAAGTGCGAGCCGAAGAACGAGTCGCAGCGTGACGTCTACCTGCCGGGGTTTCTTGCACAGATGCTTTCAGGTTTCATTGAGCGCACCAACCCGCAGCCGTGCGAGTGCCACGGGCTGGTGCACGTGTTTCGCGGGCAAGCCAAGCGTCGCAGCCGGGGCAGTTCCAGCGGCATTACTCAGAAGATGATCGCCGAGCGCGCGGAGTTGTCGGTCGGCACCGTATCGGCCGTGTTTCGCGGGGACCCCAAGGTGCCAGAGCTGACCAGGAGGCGCGTGCAGCGCACCGCCGACGAGTTGGGCTATACCGCACCGACCACGGGCCTCGACGCCGCGCATTGGCGACGTTCAGGCTTCTACACCTGGCTGTACACCCCGGCTGTATCCGGCTGGTATCCGCGCAAGGGCGAGCGGCAGCCCGCGCGGCCTGTGCCAATCAGTGCGGACAGCTTTCCAGGTACTCCGGTTCGTGGACGCGATGCACACAGCCGCTCGGATTCGTGTTGGCTGGCGTTGGCCAAAGACATGACACCTCATGGCCTTCGGCATTCATTGCGCACCCTGCTGGAAGAGTTGGGCACGCCCAAAGTCCTCATCGACGCCATCATGGGCCACGAGGACCAGACGGTCCAGGCCAAGTACACGCACGTTACGCAGCCCATGATCGATCGCTTGATGGGCGAGCTCACCTCGGTGTGGCTCGAAACTCTCGATCGGCGGTTGGCGATCTCGGCAGGTTCACCGGTCTCGGTGCTCGACGGTTTGCTGCGCGAACGGGCCAGGGACCAGGTGGCCGGGCACGTTGTTGAAATCGCTGCGTGAGGCTGGCTGTCGGCGGGCATGGCTAGCCTGTCGGCATGTCGGAGATCAACACGGATACATATCTGGTGAGTGTCACGAAAGCCGCTGAAAAGGCGGCAAAAGCGTTGAAGCACATGGGGGATTGCCTGGAAGACACGCGCGAATCTCTGTCTACGCAACCTGAGTACGTCGACCTTGAGCGGATTGTGGTGCTGGACACCATCGCTCACGGCGAACTAGCCGCCGCATTCCTGGCGCTGTCGGAGGCGGTCAGCTCGGCCGTTCTGGGACGACACGACAGGGCAGAGCTTCTGGAGATCATCAAGGAGCACATGTCTCCAGTTCGGTTCGAACCGGTGAGCGTGCGAGCGGCCGGAGTTGATCCGGCCGAGGTCTTCGCCAAGATGGAGGAGCACGGACGACACGCGATGGAGGCTTACAACCAGCGTCTCGCTGGATCTGAGGGTTAGGAACTAGGGAGGCCGCCCCGACTGCAGCGCAGACGGGGCGGCCTTGTTGCCTCTAGAGATTCCTCATCCTTGCGGGTACCCGCGCCTGCAAACGACGAGGTTGTGGAGCTGTCGTGGGCTCGTTGCCACGCGTACGTCGTGGGGCTGGTTTGGGGAGCGGAGTATCGACTCCCTTTTCGTTGGCAGCGATCAGCGATTCGACGTGCTTGGCGCTGAAGCGGAGCCGTCGACCGAGACGAACATGGGCGATCGTGCCGGATCGTGCTGAATCCTCCAGCCAGGCGGGGGATTCGAGGTGGAGAGCGTCCGCGACTTGTTCGGCGGTGTACAGCTGCGGCAGGCTCATGCGGTTGCTGCCTGTCGCAGTTTCCGGCGCAGTCTGGCGATCGAGTTCGCGGGCCCTCGGTGGTCGCTGGGGCTCTTGGCGAGGTGGGCGGTGACCTGGGTATGGGTGTGGATGAATCTGAGGTGGCCCGACTTAGTAACGCGGTCGAAGGCCCATCCGTTGTCGAGTGCCCAGCGGATGTCTGTGCGGCGCGGGTCGAGTCTTGTCCGGCTCATCCCAGTGACTTCCAGGGCGAACAGGCTGCGGGGACGGGATGAAGCATGCGCGACTCCATTTGAATCGTCCTGTCGGACGTGGTGGATGTCGCACGTCAATTCACGCGCAAGTGATCAGGCCATGACGGCCTGTGTTGGGGAGTCTTGCACGAATGCAGCTGTTGGTCAACGGATCTCGCAAGTGCGTGTGACCGGGTCTGGCGGACCTTTTGAGCATCGCGAGCTGTTGAATCCCATTCCGATGTGTGGCACTGGGGCGACCTGGGAGTGTGTCTGTGCCTGGCTAGGATGAGCTGGTGGGACTGGACACCGATATCGGTTTGGCGGGCGCGGCCGCCGACGTCCTTGCGCATATCGAGGAGTACAGCGCGGGGACCGTGGCGATTCTTCGGAAGTTTGGCTACTGGACGAACGTGGTCGAGATCTCGGAGGGAAAGCCGACCCGGTTCGAAGTTGACGCGCGTATCCCTGATCAAAGCATCGCCGACGAGGTCGCCAACGCGAGCATTGATATGGCGATCCGCCGGTTGTGGTCGATGTCAGGCAAGCACGTGTACGCGCTGCACCCTTTGATGCTGGCCGAGTTGGCGCGCGCAAAGTCTGATGAGCTGCCCGGCGTGCTGTTCGATTACTTGCCCCATGCCAATCCGCTCGTGCTCTTCGCTGAGCCGATACCCACGACCACCTCTGATGGGCTTACCGGCCGGGTGCTCGGCTTCCATACCTTCGGGCGGCTGTCTGAGGGGCGAACCCATATCTGCTCGACCGACGACGAGGGTCGCAGTCAGCTGGGCTTGGTGTTCATTACGCAGCTCGACGAGGGGGGCGATGAATCCCTTCGTGTTTCTGTGCCGACCGACATGGAGAGGTTCACGGTCGAGGACGCGATCGAACGAACTCTTGACGGCTTTCGGAGTGGAGTTGCTGCTCCGCTCGGCGATGGACTTCGGGATTGGATGCGAGAGCAGATCGGTCTGGCGATCAGGGTTTTGGTGTACATGTGCACTGAGGAGTCTGATATCGCGCCGTCGCTCGGCCCTGTCAAGCGCCGGAACGTGACCAAGGATGGCAAGCCGGTCAAGATGCTGAACGTCGGCTGGAAGCTCGGACCTGCGCTTCACCGTGCTCGGGCCAAGGCGGCAGACGCTTCTTCCGGCTCGGGCTCGAACACCGGGTCTAAACAAGTTCCTCACCGGCGGGGTCCTGGTTTCCAGACGTACTGGACGGGCGCAGGTCGCACGACGCCGATTGTGCGGTTCAAGGCTCCCTACTATGTGAACGTCGATGACGTCGACATGGTTGAAGCTCCGGCGACGATCAGCCCCGTACGCCGGAAGTCGAAGTAGTCGCGGGCTAGGGGGAGACCTGTTCGGGGTCGACGAGCCATTCGTAGGGGACGTCGGTTTTCGCGGCCCAAGCGCGCAGCACTGCTTGGGTTGGACGGCCTCGGGCGGTGAGCCAGTTCGTCATGGATTGACGGGAGACGCCGAGGTGTTCGCGCATGTCGGCGGGGGTGATCCCGGCATGACGCAGGGATAGGCGCAGCGCGTCAGCGGTCTCCCAACGCGGCCGTGTCCCCGGACTGTCCATGCGGGCCAGTATCGCATGGTCGAGTTCGAGAGCGCCCATGACCACAAGCTAGTCATTGACCAATCATTGGTCAACTGTGTAGCTTCGGCCCATGGCCGCAATAGGCAATGACCAATGGATAGTCAAAGCCGGAAACTCTAGGCAATCAAGCTCGCTGCGAACGTGCAGAACCTGCCGCAGAACCCTCGGCGTCCCGCCAGAACCCTTACCTCGGCTCCGCACCATGTCGTCGCTGAAGGCTCACCTGATCGCGCTGGCCTGCGCCGCCAGCTATACCGTCCTGCTCTTGGTCGCCTGGTGGTGGGCTCTGCCATGAGGGAATTCCGTCACGCGCCCCTTCGGTGATACGTGACGGTTGTCCGCGTGAATCCCCCTGTCGCACAATGGGGATTCCCTGCAGCGCGAAGAGCGACCCAGGCCCATCTAGGCCCCGGTTTGTGCGTTGAAACGCGGAGTCGTCCGCACCAGTGACAGTGTCCTGCGCTGCGCCCCAAGCGAACCGGGAGCGCCAGGCAGGCTTGTCCATCGGTTGCAGCCTGAGACGCCGTGAAAACCCCTTGGTCCGTACAGGCCGCCCCACAGTTGTTGCGGTGGCCGGACGTCGTTCTGGCAGGAGATTTCGCACCCCCTCGTGACTTGAGTAAGACGGCGCTATCTGGCGGGTCCGCCGCAAACCGACTGCTCCGAGTATGTGCTCACTACGTAAGCGCGTCGACTCGGCGACGCGGCCACCTTCACAGCCTGATCAGCGTGAGAGTGGTGTCCGAAAGCCTTGCGTCCCCGGTGGACGTGAGGCTAGAGGCGTTGGGGTAGCAAGCGGTGAGCGGCTAAATGGGAGGCAGGGCCTGGGAGGCTATCAAGACCAATCTCTTTCCCTATTCCTTGTGGAAGACTGGATTGATGTTCACGCCGGGTCTGGGGGCCGAGGAATCCGCTCTCGATTTCGTCGACACCATGTCTCGACTCCTCGATGCACAGGGACCTTCCGATTGGGTCTACAAGTCTCACTACCAGCTCCTGGCACAGCACGGCCGATTCTTCACACCGGGCCCGCTGCCGCACGCCGTGAAGAAGATGCCGAAGAAGGGCTGTTGGGGAAACGCCGCCACCACTGCCCGGGTCTATCCAGGATTGGCCTACGCCGAGGGCGTCATGGTGATCGTCAGCGGCGGCAGCTACTTCTGTGTCGACCATGGATGGTGCGTCGATTCTGACGGCGTCGTGGTGGACCCGACTACCGACGACGGTGTTGCCTACTTCGGCGTCGCCTTCGCGGATTCGACCTGGTGGCCCCCGTTGAGCGGCCAGGGGGTCTTCACTCATCGGGATTGGTTCGCGCCGATCTTGAGCAAACAGCTTCCGGCCGACGCGCTGGCGAACATAGGGCGGCCGCGCCAGGGCACGGCAGTCACGACAGCGGGAAGTCATGCAGAACTCTGAGCCGTCGAACCCCGATTCCGAAGTTGTGCAGGCCCTTCACGCGGCACTGGCCAAGCACGCCCCCGTGCGAGCTCGCGACGGCGACTGCGAACCGACCGCCGACAAAGTAGCCCGCGTGCTCAGGGCCCAGGGCCGCGCGGCCGAGATCGCTGTCTTGGCAGGCTGGCAGGACATGACCGCGATGCCGTTCTCGGTGCCTGAAGGCGTGCGGGTTCTCGCCTGGTACCACCACTGCACCCTGCTGGATGGCTGGGTTGCCGATGGCACCGCAACGCAGTTCAATCCCGCACTGCCAGCGGCCTGGGTTGCGCCTCTATCGGACTACCTCAACGATCTTGCTACGGCAGCTCCAGGCGTCGCAGCTGTCTCCATAGAAGACCGGTACGAGCCGGATGCGGACGGCCCTGAGGACATCGGACCGGTCAACGCCCGCCGTTGAAATCATGAGCGCAATTCCGCAGAAAAACCGGAGGGTCCTATTCTTCTGCCGCACCGTTGATTTCGGCTGCGGGCGGCTCATGCATTCGACGCAGGCGCATGCGCACTTTGGGATTTCCCGTCCGGGGCCTTCGATGCGCAATCTTGCATTTCGGCGTTGATGGTGCGCTTGGCGGCGTTGATCAGTCCTGCGGCTGTCGTGCCCAGGGCCAGCCCGATCGCTTCCAGGACGCCTGAATTCGGGAAGGTGACACCGTTTTCGAAGTTGCTGTAAGTGTTCTCTTGCACGTTCGCCGCTTCGAAAACTTGTCGCCGTGTCATGCACTTCTTAGTTCGAAGTTCCCTGATCGCGCGTGCGACGGCCCTGTTCAATCGAAGCTTTGCGACGTTGTCCATGGCCGCAGGCGGCGTTGCGCCATGGCCATGCGGTGCGGCGGCGTTCAGCGGTCGATCTCCTGTCGCCATCTGCTCGGCACGCGGCGACGGCCGCCCAGCGCGGAAGGACGTTGGAGCGCGCCAACTTTCGAACTGGACAGTAGCACGCGAGCAGGGGCTAAACGCTATTGCGATGCCAAATTCTTGGGGTAGCCTCGTGGGTTGTTGACCGCATGAGCATGAGGATTCAAAACCGTGGGTAGAGCGGGACGACATAGTTCGCGCCGGGGGGCGAGACGGTGGACGAGGGCCATGCCGGGCGAAGCCGGTACTGGCATTCGCGAGGTCGATGAGGCATCATCGAACACACGTTCGATGCACGGGCGGCGTGACGGGTGTGGTGCCAGGTGGGTGCCGGGTCACGCTGGCCGGAGGGTGGAGGATTTGGTGCGCGCGGTGGTGTTGGAATTTCGATGCCATTCGAGTGCGCGGCCGGATTTGTGCCAGCGCAAAGGCGTTGCAGCCCAACGACTTGCACATCCTGTGCAAGTTATCAAAACGAGTTCTTCGAGTTTTGTAGCAAGGCTTGCGCCGGTATCGGGCGACATGATTTGCTGTGCGAACGCGCCGCGAATGATCTTGATTTCTAAGGAAATCCAGAGAATTGCTAGGTCTGGCGCGGAGAAGAGGCACCCCTCACCAAGACTAGGTGTGGAATCAGCCGCAGCGAGCAACCCCGCGCGGGGGCGGGGGTCGCTCGACACGGCACGGCTTCACCGCGCAGGCGGGGGCGGACACGAACGAGGGCGGGGAGAGGCGCGCAGATGAGGAATGAGAGACAGTTTCCGTCCGGGGAGGACTGGTCGTTCCCCGTACACGTTCCAGGCATGGCGGACGGATACAGCTTTCAGTGCCGGATGGAAGAGGGAGAGCCAGTTGTCACCATCTGGCGCACCGACGATCCTGACAGCGCAGTCGACTACTTCTCCGAACGCTTCGGGCTCTTCATTCAGACGATGCTGCACGCTCAGGACTGGATGCGGAGATCGAGTCAGCAGGCAGTCGTGATGCCGCCCAGCCACGGAGACGACACGATCCCGTTGCCCATCATCTCGCGCAAACCTCCGAAAGGGTTGGCTGGCTGATGATGCGGCCTACGGAAGCGCGGCGCGTGGGGTCGGCGGGCGCAGCTTTGCCTGCCGCGCTTGATGGAGCATGTCGACTCGGTCGATTGAGTCGGCAGCCACATACCATTCCATGACTTCTAGCAGCTCGGAAGCGACGACGTCCTGACGGTCTAGGCACGCTAGGACTTTCGTGGATACAGGATGCTCGCCGAGGGCCTGGACCACTTTGAGGACCCTCGGCCGCTCGTGCAGGGCTTGCACGACCTGCAGTATCTCGGGTCGATTGTGCAGAGTCTGAACAGCGCCGAGGAGTTCAGGCCGATCGCCCAGTGTCTCTATGGCTTTGAGTATTTCCGGCCGGACGGCAGTCCTCACCTTGAGGTCTACGTTGACATCGATCCATGCCAGCAAGGTTTCACGCGGAGTGGCCTTCCGGTGATCCTCGGGGAGATCCGGCGATATCAGGTAGGGGAGCATCGCGGCGACCATCTTGTCCACTGTCGTGTCAGCGACGCGCGAACCGTTCTCGGTGCCGAAAATCGCACGCACAACTTGGGTTACGTTGAGGCCCATCGCCTCGGCCGCCGCACGCATGCTCGGGGTGTCCTTGCGCGCTGTCCATCCCATCGCTAGGAAAGCCTCTTTCCATGGCGTTGGCACTTCTCGCCGTTGCTCCGCCATGGGTCTCCTAACGCACGTGTGACCGCCACGGGTTGCGGTCACCTCGTCGACAGATATTGCCGCTTGGCTGCACTTTTTGTCAATCGGCAACAGGTATAGAGAAAGGCGTGCTCGGCCGTGCAATCTCCACGATTTTGCCGCATCTTTCTAACGAAATCTACGACCGTTTGACAGCGCCCTGCGAACAAGCTTATGATGCTCGGTGAGCGAGCAACACCCCAGGTTAAAAGGGGTCTCAGAGGCTCGGCTGCTTCGGGGGAAGCCTTCGGTTATCCCTTGACGTCGCGCGTCCGGCGCGAGTTTGGACCCTCATTTTCTGCGCAGCGAATTTCGCCGGGATCGCCGGTTGCGTGCATTCCGTTAACGTCCGTGAATTAGGTCGCAATTAAATCGTGCCCCGTGGATCGGATGTCATGCACTAAGGAATGATCGCTTGAGCATGTCGCCCGCGAGCGTCAACGACGCGCTCCTCCTCGGTTCCTACCCTGCCGGTTCGCCGGAGTGGCACGCTGCCCGCGCCAACGGCATCGGCGGGTCGGAGATCGCCGCCGTCGTCGGGCTCTCTCCCTGGGAGAGCCGCTACAGCCTGTGGCACCGCAAGAAGGACCGCCTGCGCCCAGTAACGGAAACAGGCCCGATGAAGTGGGGAACCCTGCTCGAACCTGTTGTGTTCGAGGAGTTCCGGGCCCATCACCTGCCCGCCGGACACACGATGACCACAGGTGCCACCTACCAGCACAAGCTCCGGACATGGCAGATCGCCAACCCTGACGGGTTGATCTGGTCACCCAGCGGAGAGCTGGTCGACGGTGTCGAGATCAAGTGCCCTGGTGAGGACTTCAGCGAGAAGTGGCCCCGCGAGGGCAGCGACAACATCCCGATCTACTACCGATGCCAGATCGCCTGGTACTGCTCGGTCCTCGGACTCGACAGCATGATTCTGCGGGCATTGATCGGCGGTAATGATGCCCGCACCTATCGAATCCGCCCCAGTACTGAGGATCTGGAGTACCTGATCTCCGAGGGAGCACAGTTCTGGGCCGAGCTGGAAGCGGATGTGCTTCCGAACTTGGACGGCCACACCGCGACCTATCAGGCTGTGCGTGAGTTGCACCCCGACATCGATCGTTCCGTGATCGCCCAGATTCCCGCCGCACTGGCCGATCGCTGGTGGGCAGTGCAGGACGCGGCGGCGGACGCAGAGGCCGAGCTCATCAAGGTGCGCATCGAAATCGCCGATGCGATGGGCTCGGCGTGGAAGGCCGCCAGCGGTGAACAGGCGGTCGCCTACCGCATCCGGCCGTGGAAGAACCCCTTCGGCGACCCATACGTGAAGTCGGCACCGAGACCCAAAGACGCCGCAACAGAATCCCTGGCCCAAGCAGCCGCATGACCGAGCGGTTGTTGTTCACCGGCCCGCGAGCGTGGACAAAGTATCTGACCCTGCAGATGAATCTGACCATGGTGTGGAAGCAGCTGGGCCGACCCGAATCGCTGGAGCTGGTTCACGGCGACGCCAGGGGAGCCGACCGAATGGCCGCCACGATTTGGCGGCGGCTCGGCCTTCCAGTGCGAGCGATGCCCGCCGACTGGGCCACGCACGGCAAAGCCGCCGGAGTGCTCCGCAACCAGGGCATGGTCGACCTCGGCGGATACGTGCACGCGGTCGCGGCCTGGATTCCTGGATCGCGAGGCACCGCCGACTGCATGGCGCGCATCCGGCGCGCGCAGATCCCACTGACTGTCATCACCACAACTGAATAGAGGAGACACGAGTGGCTGAATCGTCCATCTCGAAAGAAGTCGCGCGGCAATCCAACCCGCTCGGAGTCGTGGCCAAATACCGCGAGGAACTGGGTAAGAGCCTGCCCGCCGCGATCCGCGACGACGTCGACCGCTGGGCCATGGTCGCGCAGATGGCAGTCCGCAAAAACCCGAAACTGCTGGAGATCGTGGCCCGCGATCAAGGGGCGAGTCTGATGCGGGCGCTGCTGGAATGCGCCCGACTCGGACACGACCCCGGCACCAAAGAGTTCTACTTGGTGCCGCGCGGTGGCGCGATCTCCGGGGAAGAGGGCTACCACGGAATCATCCGCCGCATCCTCAATTCCGGGCACTACCGCAAAGTTGTCGCCCAGGTCGTCCACGAAAACGACACATTCTCATTCGACCCGGTGACCGACGATCTGCCCGACCATGAACCCGCCGAGGGCGATCGGGGACGGCCGGTGTCCGCGTATGCCTTCGCGGTGCACTGGGATGGGTCGCCCTCGGCGGTTGGCGTCGCCACGCCGCAACGCATCGAAGCCGCCAAGGCCAAGAGCTTCGGTGCGGATCGTCGAGATTCGCCGTGGCAGAGCGTGACTGGAGTGATGTACCGCAAGACGGCGGTCCGGGAGTTGGAGGCGTGGGTGCACACCTCGGCTGAGGTGCGTCCCCGTGTCGACGCACCCCGCGCGCCCGTCGTCGCCGCTGAGGCCGAGGTCCATGACGCCGAACTGATCGACGACGTCGACGTGTTCGAAATCCCCGCTGGACTCGAAGGAGGTGAGCAGGCGTGAGCATCGACGCCGCCGCGCTGGTACGCGAAGTCCGCGCCGTCGCCAACGAACACCCCCGCCATGTCTATGACGGGTACACCGAGGACGGCCGGAAACGCTGCGTTTACACCCGCAACGGCGCGCCGTCGTGCCTGATCGGGCATGCCGCT
Source organism: Nocardia sp. NPDC050435 (assembly GCF_040655395.1). Lineage (NCBI taxonomy): Bacteria > Bacillati > Actinomycetota > Actinomycetes > Mycobacteriales > Nocardiaceae > Nocardia > Nocardia sp. NPDC050435. The sequence goes on along the minus strand of NZ_JBFAJW010000002.1, from coordinate 177,416 downwards.
TTGCGGCTCGGCGTCTCTCTGGACCAGTTGCGGGATTGGGATGGGCGCACCCTCACCGGAATCGAAGATGTCCTGGCAGCCGAGGGCGTCGACCGCGAGTCATCGGAGGTTCAGTGGCTGGATCACGTGCAGTTCGAGCAGGATCACCGGCGTTCATGGGGCGAAGCGGTCAGGTTCGTCGACGAACTGTTCCGTACCTGGAACCGGGGGGCGTAATGGCGGCCTTGATCTGGAAGGCGCGGCGGCGCAGCCCATCCATCGACATCGCTGCTCTGACGCGCGCAGTCCGTGCCGTCGCTGCCGAACGGCCGGGTCATATCTACGAGGTGGGTGATTGGGAGACGGGCGCTACATGCGATTACGTCCGTGACGGAAAACCCTCATGCTTGATCGCGCAGGCTGCCGCGCGGATCGGCATTCCGCTCGACGTGCTGCAGTGCTGGGATGCGCAATCAAACTCCTCTATCGCAATCATTTTGGAGGCGATGTACGGAATCGATATCGACGCCCCCGAAGTCGGATGGCTTCGCCATGTTCAATTCGCCCAGGATAAGAAAGAGGCGTGGGGCGAAGCCGTCCGGGCCGCTGACGCAGGTGGCCGCCCAATACGTTTATCGGAATCTGAAACCGGGGAAAAGGCGGCAGGTTATGCCCGCTGATCCTCGTGAGTACATTACCCTCACTCTCGACTTTCCGGATCATCCCAAATTCTCGGAATGGACCGATTCGGCACGCTTCAAATTGATTCGCCTGTGGATGTACTGTGCTCGCCACCGCACCGATGGGTTCGTTCCTGCTGCAATTTTGCGGCAGATCTGCCGCGCTGATGTCCTGGAAAAGTTGCGGAAACTCGACGGAGTGGACTGGCTCGAAGACGGTTCGGGCATCCGCTTCGTTGACTACACCGAGCACCAGCGCAGCCGCGCCCAAATCGCCGAGAAGCGCGGAAAAGCCAGTTCAGCAGGGGTTCGATCTGGTCAGTCCCGCCGCCAGCGGCGACAGGACACCACCACCGCACCCGGCGCAGACCAGTCGGTCTGTCATCGAACAGAGGAAGAAGAAGAAGTAAAAGATCTCCGTCCTACGGACTCCGATCTTTTCCCTGAGAAACACTCTCGTACCGAGAGTGATGCCCCCAAGCCCCCCGACCTGAACATCTGGTTCGACCTGTGGTGGGCCTGGTATCCTCGGAAGGTCGGAAAACCTGCCGCGTTCAAAAGTTTCAAATCGGCGCTCAAGAATGTCGACTTCGAAGAACTGCACGATCGCACAAAGGCATTCGCTCTCGACCCGAATCTGCCGAGCGGCGACGAGCGGCAATTCATTCCGCACCCCGCAACTTGGCTGAATCAGGAACGGTGGCGCGATCTCCCGTTGCCACCGCGCCGTAAAAGTTCGATCAAGAAATCCGCACAAGAACGCGCGCAATCGGCACTGCAAATCGGTGAACAGCTCCTCGCGGAATCCGATAGCCGTCTTCGAAACTCCGACGTCCTCGCGCCCGAATTCTCGGTCGAATTCGACTCTGTGCCGGAATTGAAGGCCGCCGGATGAGTAATCCGGCGGCCGTCGACGCCGCCAGCCGCGCCTACGCCTACGCCAGCGCGCTCGACCCTCGACTGCCCGATCCCGACCCGGCCCGCATCCAGGCGTGGGCGGACTGCTTCACCGACGCTGATGTCTGGCCCGTGGAAGCCGTTGCGGCAGTGAGGATCTACTACCAGCGCCCGAACCCATTTCCGATCATGCCAGGCGATGTCATCACACTCGTCGCCGCGATGCCCCCCAACTCCTCGGAGGCGCGGTTACGGCAGTTCTTTCGCACCTGGAGCGAATACCCCTACAGCGGGCAAATCCAACGTGTGACCGGAATCGATTGGGAGCCAAGCTATCCCACCCCCGAGGGCATCCACGGCGACCCGGCCGCCGAACGCGCCTTCCACGTCGCCGAACTGCAAGCCTGGGTACGAAACAACTGGCAAGACTTGTTGCGTGCAGCTCTAGCGCGCGAGATCCCCGCAAAGGAACTCGACCGTGCAGAGCCCACACCCCGAAACCTGGCGTGACATCCCCGGCTGGGTCGGTTACTACCAAGCCAGCAATCACGGAGGCATCCGTTCCGTGCCGCGCGTCGTCGAACAGCGCGACGGCCGCCGCCGCCGTATCACCGGCGGAATCATGACCCCGCGCCGCGCCGACTACCCGATGGTCCGTCTGCGTCGGCCCGGCTACAGCGAAACCAAACGCGTGCACAGTCTGGTTGCCGCTGCTTTCCTCGGTCCCCGCCCTGCTGGCCTGTTCACCTGCCACGGCAACGGCAATCGCTACGACAATCGGATCGAAAACCTGAGGTATGCAACACAATCGGAGAACGAGCAAGACAAACTCGCGCACGGCACCCACAACAACGCGTCCAAGGTCAGCTGCCCACGTGGCCACGACCTGGCCCAACCCAACCTTGTCGCTGCCCGGTACCAGCAGACCGGACATCGCCTCTGCCTTGCCTGCGACCGGGCCCGCAGTTACATCCGGCGACACCCCGACCTGAAGCCGCACCTGCAGAAGGTTTCCGACAACTATCACCAGACGATCGTCCATACGGCGGCCGCCGCGTGAGCATTCAACGCAACTGGCATGACATCGCACCGGCCGACGCCGTCGATCTCGTTCTGCCGCAACCCGATATCGACGGCCCCTATGGCGAAGACGGTCAGCCGTGTGCCTGGCCGTGGGAGCCCCAACAACTCGTTGGTGTGCCGCTGGGGCAATACCACTGCCCGTACTGCGGCTCGATGGTCATGGCCGGAATCGCACACCCGGACTATCGCGTCGACGAGCGCGCCGGAGGCGACTATCGCTGGCGAGACGGGCTGGCCGCCGAATGACTCCACGCATGTATCGCCCACCGGGCATGGACGCGCCGACACCATTGGATGAGGTCGCAGCGCTGAGCCCGGCCGACCGCGAGCGCCGGGTGATCGCGTTAACGGACCAAGCGAACACCATCGTGGCCTCCGCGCTGGCAGAGCATCTGGGAACCCACCGACTGATGGCCGTTTGTTCGTTGTTCTCCGGCGGCGCGGACTCAACAGCGTTGACCCACATGTTCCGCGACCGCGTGACCCACGCCATCCACTGCAACACCACGATCGGCATCGAGGAAACCCGGCAGTTCGTGCGCGCGACATGCGCCGACTGGGGCATCCCGCTGATGGAGGAGTTCCCGCCGCAGAGTTTCCGCGAGCTGGTGATCGAACGCGGCTTTCCCGGGCCCGCCATGCACTGGAAGATGTACCAGCGCCTGAAGGAACGCGGACTGCGCCAAGCCCGACGCAAACTCGTCAACGACGGCCGCCACGAACGAGTGCTGTTTCTCGCAGGCCGCCGCCGCCAGGAATCGCAGCGGCGCAACATGATTCCCCTGCACGAACGGATCTACTCCGTCATCTGGGCATCACCGCTGGCCAACTGGACGTCATTGGATCTCAACACCTACCGGCAGATGCATCCCGACGTCCCGACCAATCCAGTCAGCCAGCTGCTGCACATGTCAGGCGAATGCTTATGCGGCAGCTTCGCCAAGCCGAACGAACTCGACGAGATCCGAACGTGGTACCCCCACGTCGCCGCCGAGATCGACGCCCTCGCCGCCGAAGTCACCGCCGCCGGGCACCCGCCACCCCTGAACCAGTGGGGGCACGGACAGGGCCGCCGCCGACAACGCTCCGGCGCGCTGTGCTCAAGCTGCGAGGCATCCTTCGACAACCAGCAGGCGGCCTGAGTGTCCACCAACGCCTACGAACGCCTCCTAACTGCCTTACGCGCTGCGGGCTGCGCCGTCGATGACCACGGCGAGCACGGCTCAGCCTCTACACCCGGCCACAGCCTTCAGGACCGGGGCACTGTGTTCCGGCGTAGCTCGGACGGGGTGTTGCTGTGGGTCCACAACGGCGACCGAGACGATGTGCTCGAACACCTCGGTCTCACCATGGCCGACCTCTACGACACCGCCAGCACCACCTACCCCTACTCCGATGGCCGCACAGTGGTCCGCTTCTATGACGAGCGCGGCCGCAAGCGATTCACCCAGTCCGGCAACAAGACCGGCCGCGCGCTGTTCAACATCGAAAACCTGGCCACCGACCCAGAGCAACCGGTATGGGTCGTCGAAGGCGAGAAGGACGTTCGCGCACTGGCGACCCTGGGGGCCTTCGCGGTGTCTCCACCGCAGGGCGCGAACACCGACGCCGAACGCTGGGACTGGAGCCCGCTGCACGGCCGCGCAGTCCTGGTCGTGCGCGACATGGACGATGTCGGCCTCGCACATGCTCTCCGTGTCGCCGCAGTCCTCGGTGAGCACGCAGGTGTGGTCATCGTCGAACCCGCGATCGGTAAAGACGCCGCCGACCACATCGCGGCCGGGCGAGGACTCGACGACTTCACGGTGGTCCGCCCGACCGCCCCGGAAGGTGTACGCCGTTTCGACGAGGTGATCGCCGACTGGGTGAAGTGGCTGCACGCCCCGGCCTCACAGCGCCGCGTGTACCCGACCCCGTGGGAACCCCTCAACGAAGTCCTGGCGGGCGGATTGCACCCTGGGCGCACATACGTTTTCGCGGGCCGCCCAGGCTCAGGCAAAACGATCAGCGTCCTCAATCTCGTGCAGCACATCGCCGAGACGCAGAGAGCCCCGACGCTGATGTGTAGCCTGGAAATGCCGGAATTGGAGATGGCTTCTCGGCTGGTGGCAAGCGGAGCTGGAGCCCACTACGGGCAAATCACCAAACGTGCGCTCGACGAAACCCAAATGCGGCGCGTGCAGATCTATCTCGACTCCAACCGTCCTACCGAGACCGAGCTGTTTCTGATCGACCACTCCGCACTCACGATCGAAAACATCCGGTCGATCGCCGAGCAGATGAAGGCCACTGTTGGTCTGGAAATCCTCGCCATCGACCACATCGCGTTGGTGAAGCCCTCGCGGTCCGGACTCCCTCGCCGCGAGGTCGTCGGCCACGCGTCATGGCAATGCTCGGTAATGGCGAAAGAGCTCAACATTGCCGTCATCCTCGCCTCGCAATTGAACCGTGGACCCGAACAGCAGAACGCGCCTCCCAAACCATCCGACCTCAAAGAAACCGGAGATTTGGAGCAAAACGCGGATGTCGTTGCGCTGCTTCATCATCCGATGTTCGAGAACTTGCCGACAGGCGATGTCGAGATTATTGTAGGTAAAAACAGGACCGGTCCCGCACCCTCGATTGTTACGTTGCCGTGGCGCGGGCATATGGCAAGGATTGGATAATGCGTTCTGATGCGGGCTGAGCGGCAACCTTCCGGAACGCCCGTACTGATGCAGTCGCATGGCCAGTGGCGCTGTAATCTGCGGTAGGTGCACGGGGAGGAGAGCATGATGGATGAGCGAACTGAAGGCCGCAGCGACGAGCTGCCGATCGAAGGACACGTGGACTGCCCGTGGACTTCGTACTCCGAGGTGGTCCGGTGGGGAAGACACCACGGGTTGCCCTGGTGCATTCACGGAAACGAGTTCGGTCTGACGGCCTACGTGCGCGCGCCCGGGAACGTATGCGCGAGCCTCGACCTGGAAGTGTCGGTGCATGGGGGACTGACCGCCCACGACGGGCAATGGGTCGGGTTCGATACCGCCCACGCTGGGGACTGGTGGCGTCGGTCGCATCTGTCCGACCTCAACATTGAGCCCGGCCCCGCGTTTGATCTGCTCACAGAGATGATGAGCTCTCTGCGCCAGGGCAGCCCGGCGTGGACAGTCAACGATGTTCAAGCCGAGGTTGTTCAGCTTGCCGATCAGATCCATGATCTGAGCCAGTTGGACTCCGGCGGCTCTGCGCAGTAGCGCCGAGGCGTAGCACGCACATGGTCGCGCTGTCGCGCGTGAAGAGTTGTAGCGGTGAAGAGGAATCAACCTGATGGCAGTCGAGATGGTGAAGTGCCGGGGGTGCAGCAATCAATGGCCGCTCAGCGCCCATAATGTCTGCCACTGCCCGCAATGCCACGCAACCTTCACCGGGGACCGAGCGGCCCGCAGCCACTTGGAAGTGCAATACCGATCGAAGCCCTACGTCAAGTGCCTGACGCCGTCGCAGGCAGGTTTGGTCGATGCGGGCCGAAGCTATCCGTGCTGGGCAACCGAGAATGAATTACGGAGCCGATAAAGGGTTTTCGTGTTGTTGAAATCGAACCCGGCCTGTATAGTGCCTTTTGAACATCGAATCTTCATCGATGTGGCCCGTGTAATCTGACACGCGGAGTCTGCGAAATCCTTCTGAATGGGTGAGTCGTCCCGTCGCGGCGTGGGGTCGCGACGGGACGACAGGGGTACCCCTACACAACTGAATAGGAAATCACTGCATGGCTGGCGAGACCGTCATCACTGTTATCGGGAATCTGACCGCCGACCCCGAGCTTCGATTCACCAGTAGCGGCGCGGCTGTCGCGAACTTCACTGTCGCGTCGACTCCCAGAATCTTCGACAAGGACACCAACGAATACAAGGACGGCGACGCCCTCTTCATGCGCTGCTCCGTGTGGCGTGAAACCGCTGAGAACGTCGCCGAATCACTGTCCCGGGGTTCGCGCGTGATCGTGTCCGGCAAACTCAAACAGCGATCCTACGAAACAGCTGAGGGCGAAAAGCGGACCGTCGTCGAACTCGATGTCGACGAAGTCGGCCCCTCACTGCGCTACGCCACCACGAAAATCAACAAAGCCGAACGCGGCGGCGGTGGAATCGCACAGGCCGCCGCACGCAACGCCGCTGGCGGCGACGACGCGCCGCCGTTCTGACCCTAACGCACACACAACTGAATAGAGGGAACACCCATGGCCGAAACCATCCTGTCCTCGGTCGCCATCGGCGACTACACCGAGGGAACACGCGTCATCGCCGACCACCCCAATTCCCTTGGGCTGCATTCTTTCCTGATCCCCAATAGCAGGAACACCGGTTCGGCCGCCTTCGAGAACATCCGCCGGGCGGCAGTCGTTTCGCTGCCGACCCCTCGGCGGGACATGTCCGGATACTGGCGCGCGGAGGGTAGCGTCGGTGGCCCGGCCATGCACGGCAGCGAACTCGACTACTACATTCAGCTCGGCGCGCTGGCGATGGCAGTCAAGCTGAAGGAAGCCGAAACCCCGACGCTGGCAGAGGATTTGGCGCTTGTCCTGAAGGGCTCCGCCGCGAACCGCAACCCGGCCGTGGTCGCCGCTGTGGAGCGCCTGCAGACCGCGCAAACGGACCTGAAGATCAGCTTCCGATGATCGACGTCCTCACCCTTGCGGGCACCGGCGAACGACCGCACTTCCCAGGGCGAGTCTACGGGTTGCTGTCAGCGGTCACCCAGGAACTCGACTCCGACCGCTTCGCCAGCACGCCGGTGGTCTATCCGGCCTCCTACGGGCCGATGCCGGACTGGGCGGGCATCGACTACGAATCCTCGGTGCAAGATGGCCTGGACGCGCTGGTTGCCGCGATCCGGGCAACAGACCGCCTCGTCGGGCTGATCGGCTATTCGCAGGGCGCGACGATCGTGTCCCGGCTGCTCGATGAGCTGGGGGCCGGAGCATTCCCAGACATCGAACTGTCGTTCGCCGCCCTCGTCGCCAACCCGCACCGCGCGCCGGGCTGGGCCAGCATCGACGGCAGTGTCAGCGGCTACGGCATCGCCGGAGCCCATAAGCCCTGGCCAACCGATATTCCGATCTGGGAAGTCGCTAACCCGCGCGATCCGATCTGTAGTTGCCCGGCCAACAGTCCGCTGCGAGGTTTCGCGGATCTGACCGGCCGATTCTCGATCAGTGATCCAGCACGTTGGGGAGTGGATCTGGTGGAACGAGCGCTGGAGCACTCCGGGCAGAAATGGTTTCTGCAACCGGGCTGGTGGGACGCCAGGCGAGCGGTCGACGACGCGCTGAACTATCTGATTCGCGGCGAACACACGATGTACATCAGTGCCCCGATCGGCCAGTTCGCTGGTCGCACGTACTGCCAGGAACTGGCACATCTCATCAACGCGCACGTGCGCGAGTAGTCAATCCCGTTGTAGGGGTGAAGGTTTGGGTGTGGAGAGAGATTGGATGGTGGCCGCGAAGTGTCGCGGAGCTCCAGTCCATGAGCTGAAGAAATGGGAGGCCGACAACCGGGGACGCGGCCAAACCGGACAAGTGGTGCAGGCGTGCCGGGGATGTCCAGTCATGGTCGAGTGCGCCGCCTACGGACTCGAACAGGGACCAGCAGGAATGGTGTGGGCCGGTGTCCCGGTGCCGGAATGGCCATATACCGCCTACTACCAGCGCGCTATCGACCGGCTAGAGCAGATCGCGGACGGGGGCTGGGCGGTCGATGATTGTTGACTTCTATGTCGCCGGGCGGGCGGCTCCGCAGGGATCGAAGAACCTCGGTCGCGCCGGAAACATGTACGAGTCTTCACGGTATCTCAAGCCGTGGCGCGAGTTGATCGCGTATCACGCTGTAGCGCAGCAGATTCCGATGATCGACGGCCCCGTGATTCTCGGTCTGGGGTTCGTGATGACGCGGCCGCAGCGCACCCCACGGACCCGGCCGACGCCCCCGGCGACCAAGAGACCGGACATCGAGAAGCTTGCCCGGGGGTGCGCGGACGCGTTGACCGGCATCGCTTTTCGTGACGATGCGCAGGTCGATCGGATGCCGCTGGCCAAACGCATCGCCGAACTCGGCGAGGAACCGGGCGTTCGTATCCTGATCGCCCCCTCCGACTCCGGCAGTCTCGCCGAGGTCGTCTCCAGCCTGTACGGGCTGTCGTTAAACCCTTATTGCACAACATGTTTGGAGTGATCGTGTTCTTCTATCTGACTGTCGGCGTGCTGCTGGCGCTGTGCTTCGGCGTCGTCATCGTCGCCAACCCTGGTACCGAGGAGATCACCGGTACACGAATGGCCGCGATCGTCGCGATGGCGGTCGGCCTGGTGGTGGCGTGGCCGCTGCTGATGGTCCTCGGCGTGGTCCTGTTCGCCCGAGGTGAGCTGGCGAAGGCGGGCAAGTGATCATGAACTGGTACCTGATCATCGGTTTCGTGCTGTCCCTCGGCTTCGCAGTGAACGTCGCTGCGGAGTACCTGTTCGGTGGCTTGTATCTGGACTTCCTCGACGTCGTCCTCACCGTGGTGGTCACGATCGCCCTGTTCTGGGTGTGGCCATTGGTGCTGCTGGCATTTGCCGGGTGGCTGGCTTGGGAGCACATCGAGAGCAGCCGGTGAAGACGCTGTCACTGGCGCTGTTCGGCCGCGAGGTGCTGAGCGTGACATGGGATGCCTTCGACCCATCCACACACGCAGGAAGCCCAGCCGAGGAGGAGGAGATCGGCGACGGCATCACCTACTCCTGCGGGCACTGCGCCGAAGTCCTCGTCACCGGCTTGACCCGGCCGCTGACTCCTCGTGACGAAGCCGACCTGCTCTCGGTCCATCAGTGCCCGGCACGCGGCCGAGTCGAACGTTAGAGGTCTGCTGGGGCGAGGCCATGATGGATTAGCTTCGCGCCGAGTTGGCGCACGGTGCTCGCATCGGGTGCTGACACCGTGAGGCGTTCGTGGCTCTCGCACACCTCCATGGCCAGCCTGGGAGAGCCGAACGCCAGCGCCAAGTCCGCACCATGGCCCAACAGCCTTGCGGCCTCGTCGACTTCTCCCCCGAGTGTGAGCGCGTTGGCCAAACCCACCTCAGCAAAGCCACGTGACACCGTGTCAACCTCGAACTGCTCGACGCAGGCAATCGCAGCTGGCGTCGCAACCTGCGGAAGTCCTAGTGTCAGTAGACATTCCGCGCGGAAACCGGCCGACAGACCAGGGCCGTAGGTGTGGTCAGGGGTGGGGGACTCCGCACCGCTGCTGATGACCTCTTCGGCGAAGTCGAGCGCCGTGCGGCATCGGCGTTCATCGCTACGAGCGGCGTAAGCCTCGGCGCTCATGTCGGAGGCATAGGCGATGAGACGACGATCCCCGGAGGTTCGGGCCCACTCCATCGCCGCTGCGGCATGGTCGAGTCCGATCCCCGGCTGGTGGTCCCGGGTTTCCAAGAGCGACCAATTACAGAGCACTAACGCGCAAGCACGCGGATCGTTCGCATCGTCCGCGTGCTTGCGCGCTTTCGTGTACTCGGCGCGACCCTGCTCCAGATCACCGGCGTCATAGGCCATCCACCCGAGTCGCCGCCCCAACTCGGCGCGGATCGACAGCAGCTGGGGCGGCCGGGTGCCTGTCGGGCAGCTGTTGAGCAGTCTGTCGGCCATGGCCGCCTGGCCACGATGCAGAGACCACACCGCTTGGGGGCCGAGTTGGTCGTAGTGGCTGTCGGTCAGCTCCACCAATGCGCGGAGCCGGGACACGGGATCGGTGGCCGAACCGCTGAGTAGAGCCAGCGGGCCCGCCAGCGACAGCACCGTCAGCGCCTTTCTGCGATTCATGTTCACCCATGCCTCCAGGTCTGCATCGAGGTGGTCCATGCTGAGGATGGAGTGTAGGTCCACTGCCTGCGCGGCGGAGCCGTTCGACGTGAGGGCCGAAGTGTTGGCGCGTGCGGCCCGCGCGTCGTATTCCGCGAGGATATTTCCCTCCGCGACGAGCGCTCGATCAAGGCGTTCCCAGAACGTCCGAGGAGCCTTGGAGTCGCCACGCTCGATGTGGGTGATATAGGTTCGGTCGACGAAGCACAACAACGCCACGTCGACCTGTCGAAGGTCGCGCTTGAGCCGGAGTTGACGGGCCATGGAGCCCAACGCAATACGGTCCGGGTCCACCGGCACACCTCTTGTTCGACACCGGTACCACTAACGGTAGCGCGCCGTGCTGGCTTGCGGACGGCTTCGCGCAGGTGACATTCCATGTGAGAGTTGATGTGTTCACCTGGCTCACTCCGCAATTCACCCGATGCAATGGAGGCATCGACGTGGAGACGAGGTTGAGCGATGACGAACAGCACCGTGACTTCTTTGTTCGGCGACAACGGGCACGCGGCCCCGTGCCGGTGGGCACCGCCTGATCAAGCGCACGCACTCGCGCTCGCACTCGCCGACCAGCACCGCGCCGCCCACAGCGAGGTCATGCGCAATCCCCACCTGGATCACGCGTGGGCGGTCGAGATCGCCACCCATCCCGTCATCGCGGGACCTGTCCGGCAATTGCTGGGCCCGGCCGCAGCGATCGAGAACACCTTCTTACTCATAAAATGGCCGCACGGCCAGGTCAGCGACGACTTCGCTGTCCCGCCGCACCAGGACGGCACCAACAAGGACATGGAGCTGGACCCTGCTCGCGCAGTCGCCTGCTGGGTCGCCATCAGCGACGCCAGCACCGAAGCAGGCGGAATCGAGGCTGTGCCCGGCTCACACGCGTGGGGGTACCTGCCTCACGAATACGGACCGCCCACACGCCGAGGGCGCGGCCTGACCGCCGCCGACGCGGTCGACGACTGGGTTCGCTACACCGCTATGCCGATGAGCGCCGGGCAGGCACTGCATTTCGACGTCCGGTTACTGCACCGCTCCGGCCCCAACACCACCGACCACCCACGGATCGGGCTCAACATCCGCTACTGCACCCCTGCCGCGTTCCGGCGCGGCAGCGCCAGCGCACGGCCGGGATGGATGCCCCTCACACTTCCGCAGCCGTAGCCGTTGCGGGGGAACACAAGTCGAGAGAGAGGCGACGACCATGTCCGCACCTACTGCACCCGCACCGACGATGAAGTTGATCCCCGAGAACCCGATCACCCGCATTCGGGTCCTGGTCGGCGAAGGACCCGGCACGCCACGCCGAGGCGACAAGGCGCTGTACGCGATGTCGGATTGCCGCTTCGAGTGCCCGACCGCCGAGATCGCCGAAAGGACCGTGGCTGCCCTCGCCGAATCCGACGAGAAGCTGCGCAACCGCCCGGAAGAGCTCATGCTGTGGGACTGGGCCAACACCTACTGGGAGGCCGACCCGGACAACCCCCACGGCGGCGGGACCGTGATCCTCGGAGTCGCCTGGTACGACCAGGCGTTCTATCAGGAGCGTCGTGAGGCGACCTTCGGGACGATGCACAAGCGGATCTACGAGCGCATCGGCCTGCCCGTGGAGGGCATCAGCGTCACCCACTACCTGGTCGACGCGTCCTGATCCGACCTCATGACCTCGTGGTGGAGGCCGCAGGCGCGGTCTCCACCACGTGCGCGTGCCGAATCTTCCGGCCGCCGGCCGCCGGTGCCAGCACCCAACCCAGCAACGCCACCGCCGCCAACGCGGACCCGCCGAGCACGAACCCCCGCGCCGGATTGTCGGCAATCAACGCCGGAACCGTCGCCATCCCAGCGGTTCCCGCGCCCCGCATCACCATGTGATTGACCGAGAACAACCGCAGCCGCTGCGGGCCCGCGAACCCGGTGAGCCGCGTCGCCATCGCAATGCCGATGAACGGCGTCACGAACCCCGCCGCGACAGCGCAGACGACCACCAACCCCAAGTTCGAGACAGCGCCCGTGCCCACCATCAACAGCCCGCTGGCCCCCCACCCCGCGCAGAACCGACCCGTGAACCCGCTGCCCGCCCGCAGCCGCGAGGCTGTCAGGTTACCGAGCAACGCCGCAACTCCGCTGGCGGTCATCACCCACCCGTAGACGGCGGGCCCGACACCGAGGTGATGAGCGAGCAGCAACGGCAACCCGATCGCGGGCAAGGCGGTCAAGAAATAACCGGCCCCCTGAACCGCGAACGCCGCCAGCAACTCCGGATGCGCGCGCAGCAGCTGCCGAGCACGCGTCGGCGCTGCGACTCCAGCGCCGGGCACGGCTGCCGAGTGGTTGTGCGCCAAGACGCGGGCGCGCGCCACCCAAGCCAGCGCCAAACCCGAGATGACGAAGGTCGCGGCGTCAGCGGCGAACAACGCCGTCATCGGGGCCACCAGCAACACAACGGCCGCCGCCGCCGGACCCGCGATCCGGGCGATGCGTCCGGTCAAATCCATCAGCGCGACGAGCGCGGGCCGTTCGAGATCGTCGACGAGCTCGGGCACCAAGCTGCCCAACGACGGATCAAACACCGCCCCGAGCACCCCCAGGGCCGCCACCACCACAAGCATGCCGGGCGTTCCGCCTGTCGCCCAAGCCCAGGGGATCGCGAGAACCAACACGGCGCGGCCGCCATCGATCACGGCCAGGACCGGCAGCGAGGCGACACGAGTCAACAGCCGGTGCCCGACCATGCCGACAATCACGAACGGCACGCTTTCGGCAATCGCGACCAAGCCCATCGCGATCGGTCCGGACCGCTCTAATGCCAGCCACATGATCGCCAGGGCAAAAAACCTGTCGCCCAGGATGGATAGCAGCTGCGCAATCCAGACCGCCAGTATCGGACCGCGACGCAGCAACTTCAGCACGGGGCGGCACAGTAATCGATCATCGGCGCAGATTTGGGCGCGCCACCCCGAATGCCAACCAGGACAATAGGTTCAGGGGGATTGCAGCCCAGGTATAGGGATCGCGCGAGATCGACTTGCCAGGGCTGTCCTAGGCGGCGGCCTCGTGCGCCGGGACACGGTTGCGCTCGTGCCACTGATTGACAAGGTCTGGATCATCGGCGATGTCCTCTGGCGGCTCGGTCACGAACTCGCCGGTCAACTCCCGAATGCGCATCAGGACTGCTTGCCGGGTCTCGGCGGGGCCGTAGGCGAGCTGCGGCATCCACAGCAACCGCAGGACATCCAGGATCAGCGCAGGCTCGGCGGCCGGGTTGACCTCACGACGGACATGGCCCAGGAGAGCATCATCACCGGCCGGAGCGAAAGGGTCCGCTTCATGCGCCGCGCGGATCGCGTCGATGACCGCGCCGATCAGCGCCTCCAGGTCCCTATCCAGCAGCTCCATCCTCAGCACCTCCTGCGAATAGGATAATCGAACATAGGTTCGACAATCTAGGTGACGCGAGGAGGTATCGGTGGAACCCCCACTCATCAAGCTGGCCGAAGGACGATGGGTCGAACAAGCCCCCAAGGAATGCCCCCAACGGGCGGAGCGCCATCCCGACGAGCCATGGCGAGCACTGGTCGGATGGGCCCCATGCAGGACCGAGACCCGGACGGGCCACAGGACGCACTACTGCCAACTGTGTGGCTGGACGGTCTACACCCCCGACCGCGACGCGGACTGCGTCTGTCGACAGCCACCCAACTCCTGAAACCGCGACGCTGCAACAGCTTCGGTGGTCGCGTTCGTGCGCGATCGGCTTATGGCGGGAGATGGACAGCGCGGGCTTCGACGTCGAGCCGGACACCCTGCCAGCTAGCGTGGCGGAGCGCGCCGACGAACTCTCGATAATGCACTGAACCGACGATCGTCGGCCTCACCCATCTGGTCGCCACCAGTCGTTGACGCGGCGGCGGCAAATCGAACGGATGGTCGTCCTGAGCGAGGCCGTCCAGCCGCTGGCGAAGGCTCTGGGCGGCGGCCGAGCTGAAGCCGCTGCCCACGTGGCCGACATACACCAGCTGGCCCGAGTCGTTGTAGGCCCCGAGAACCAACGACCCGAGACTCCGCCCTCCGTCGCTTCCCGCGACCCACCCGGAAACGATGACGTCCGTCGACCGCCGCAACGGGGTTTTGACCCACAACCGCGATCTCTGACCAGGGCGATACACCGAGTCCAGCCGCTTGGAAACGATCCCCTCGAGGTGGTGTTGCTGGGCCAGAACGAGAAGATCATCCGAGCCCACATCGGTCCACGACGGGGGAGTGCGCACCAGGGGGGCGTTGATCTCCAGGTCGACGAGGCGCGACCGGCGTTCCGAGTAGGGCAACGCCATCGTCGAGCGACCCTCGATCTCCAGCACATCGAAAGCAAACAGTTGAGTGGGATATGCCCGGATCAACTCGACGGTTGGCCGTGCGACATGCATTCGGTGCTGTAGGCGCACGAAAGACGGTGCGCCAGTTGAAGGTTCAGGGGCGATGATCTCGCCGTCGATGATCATCGAGCGTTTTCCGGCCAACGCTCCGACCTCGGCCGCCAGCTCCGGGAACGCTGGCGTGACGTTGCGTAGATTGCGACTGTAGAACCGACACTGACCAGCTGAAACCACGGCCACCGCTCGCATGCCGTCCCACTTCAGCTCCCGTGCCCAGAGGCGCGAATCCTCGGGCGGCCGCCCAGCGGTCGCCAACATCGGCGCTGGCACAGACACAGCTGCGAGCATACCAATAGCAAATATATGCCGGTCGGTTTGCTCGCTCCTGCCGAGAGGCGGCCGACTTGCTAGGTCAGGTCAACAACCCTGGCAGTAGCCGCATGCGTGCGCACCGCTGAAATGCTGACCTCGGCCCCGGCCTTGCTGGCGAACCCCTGACCGTAGGCGATCTTCTCGCCGTTGGGCGCAACCAGCCGCCAGCGCGGCTTCCCGTCTTCACCCGTGTAGATCTCAAACTTCGCAGCCATCATCTACCTCGCTTCACGTCGAACGGAAACGCTTATGTTCCGAACGATACTCCCTGGTAGGGCCGCTGTGGAGGCATCGAGATCGGCACGAAGTGGCGGCTCCAGCTACAACACGAAAGCCCGGCACCGCGTGCTACCACCGCTGTGCCGGGCTGACGAGCTGTTGTCAGTGTTTAGCGGCGCGTGAACTCGCCGTCCTTGATGCCCTTTAGGAAGGCGTCCCACTCCGTGAGGTTGTAGACAAGCTTCACGTCCTGCTCGGAGTTGCCTGCGCTGGGGCCGGTAAAGAGGGCACCGCCGTCCTCATGCAGTGCGAGCTTCACGCCTCCGCTGGCACCTGGTTCCATGCTCAGGACCAAGGCCAGCACTGAGTCCCATTGAGAAGCCGAAACGGCGATAGCTGGTTGCTGACTTGGCTCGCCTGTGTACTTGCTGTCGCGGATGAGCACGCGTTCGCCGTCGAAGCAGATTTCCACGCAGCCTTGGCCGTCATTGGAGTACGACGACTTGAAGAAGCCGCCGTTGTTGCTGCTGACGGGGTAAAAAGCGCTCATATTTTCAGGCTATCCTATCTGCGATTTCGTCAATCAGCGTCAACGTCGCTTCACGACTCAGCGACCGCTCCAGCTGACTTTCAAAGATGATGCGCAGCTCGCGCACGCGGGGTTGCTCGTCGATGATCCCTCGTATCACCACCGACTCGTGGTAGACGACAGGAAACGTAAGCGGGCTTTCGAAGTACAGAATATGGAACGGGCTACCGAGCAAGATCGGTCGCTCGCGAGCGGTGAGCGGAACGACGCGGATGTCGATCGTGTCCGGCCGGGTGCGCATCATGCTCGACAGGTGTAGAAGCTGCTCCCGCTGCACCTCTGCGCCGCCGATCTCCTGAATCAAGGCGGCCTCGTTGATGATGGCCGTCAACTGAAGAGGGTCTTCATCCTTCAAGCGCTGCTGTCGACGCAAGCGCGCTTCGATGTATAGCCCGGCGTCGACAGGTCGTACTCGCGCAATGTCCGAGGCCATGATCGCCCGCGCGTAGTTCTCAGTTTGGAGCAGGCCCGGAATCAGCAGACCTTCGTAGGTCTGGATGCTTTGCGCTCCATACTCAAGTCCCAGCAGTCGGCGTGTTGCCTCGTCGAAAAGGGTGGCGTAGTCCATCCACCAGCCGCGTTCGCGGGCCGTCTTGCGAAGGTCGATCAGTTCACGCTCGTCCTCAGAGCCCTGCGCGATTCCGAACAGCCGGAGCATCGCATTGAAGTGCTCATCGGTCAGAGCGCGACGGTCCGAAAACAACTGGTGCCAGTAGTTTGTGCCGATTCCGAGGGCTTTCGCGCCCGTCGCTGGATCGATCTTCGACTCGGTCCTCCATTGGCTGAGGCGAAGCAGCAACTCCATGCGCGCCACGGTCGGGCTCTTCGGCACGGCAGGCTCCCTTCCTTCTGATGGGCAGATCGTACCGCTTTCGGAAAAGCACCCGCTGCATGTTGCGTTGTCAACTTGACAGCGCTACCGTCAGTTGTGGTGCCGCTCACCATCGTTGATCAGTTCGCACCTGTATTCGTCAGACAGGAAGCAGGGACCATGTCTGTACACGCACTGATGACCAGCGACCAATCACGCCATCAGGCAGCGCCCGTCGGCCAGGGCGTATGGGTCGTGACTTACCTCCGTGGCCGGAAGCTGACCGAATCCCAGGCGGCGACCGCGATTCGAGCAGTTGAAGCGCTAGCCGAGATTCGCGGCCTCGCAGCTGAACTCGGCCTTACCCCGTTGGAACTGGTCGGAATGGCATTGCAGGAACCGTCCTCCAACGAGATCCCGCCAGTTTCAAAGTCTTTGATCCAGTTGATGAGTAGGCGATGACATGCCGAACTCGGAGACACCCAGGCCGATGGAGCCGGACGTGCATCTCATCTTGACGTTCGCGGCCGGAATCCAAATCCATGTCGCTGCGTGCTGGACGGCCGCGATGAACTTCGTAGCCGACTGGCCGAACCATCGCCCGCCTGGCTCGAACGTTGCGGTCGTGCCGGACAACGCACTCCACTGGCCGCGACTGCCGTCTGAAGAGGGCTACCTGTGGCCAAGTCGACCGGGCTCTATTCCCCCCAATTACACGCTCCGGCAGCTGCTTTCGAACCGCGACATGCGCTGCCAGACGTCTAACCCGTCTACCGAAATGCGAGAAGGCAGATGAGCTTCAGCAATCGATCCCGTCCATCGGTCTACGGCTTTTGGCCGACACCGTCGACACGACCCGCTATCGGAATGGAGCTACGGTGACGCTCTCCTTGCTGATCTCGACCTTCGTGATGGTCACTGTCGCGCCCTGTATCTGCTTGGCAATGAAACTCGCGGTGCGGTTGGAAATGGCGCGCTGGGGTGAGCCTTTCGAGTATGACCCTCCAACGGATCGGATGCGCCCGCCTCCGCCGGGCGCGTCGACGTTCGATCGGCGGCCGCGCGTGAAACGCGTTGAACCGCTGCATGTTCAGCGTGCAGCGACCCTGGGCGAATTGCTCGAACGCAAGCGCGCAGAGGACCAGCGGAACCAGCGCAGATTGGCGGGGGCGGGTGCGTCCCGGTGATCTTCTGCCGCCTCGACGTCGCCACTACTTCAGGCGGCTGGGCTGCCGCCACCCACTGAGAAGCGAGTAGATATGACCGAGACCATCCGCATCCCAGACGACATTCAGCAGCAGTTGGACAACTATCAACGGTTCGGCATCCCTGCTGAGTTCGACTCCTATTCGCGCGATCTGTACGTGCAGGCGGGCAAGGATTCCGAAATCACCTCGCTGAGCGTGACCGAGCCGGTTGGGAGAGCATTGCTGAGGTCGAAAGCTCTTCCTTCCGATGTTTCGGTGATGCTCTGGAACCCCACCCTGCAGGGGCAAGCTGCGCGATTGATCTTCCTCTGTGGACCACCGCCAGCTGTTGACTTCACTGCAGGGCTTCTCCCGGTGCATACCGTCTGCGGATCGAAGGTTCACGTTGCGTTCGGCGGTCGCCTTGGCCTTCCTACCGCCGGAGATGACCGCCGTGTATGGGCCAGCGGGCCGGGACCTCGAACCAAGTTCCCCGATCTTCTCCAGCTGATCGCCCGCGCCAAAAAGGTCGACACCCGCCGGAGCAAGCGCGCCGAGGGCGGCGGCGATCCATGATCCAGAACCTCGGCACACAGGCCAGGGGAGGGACGCAATGACGGACGAGTCCGCTTGGCAATCCTTCGAACGCCTCAGGTGGAAGGGGGACCGCTCCGATGAACGACGGCAACTGGCTCCTGCGGTGCCGCAATGGAATCGCATCACCGCGTCCGATGCCATCAACGGATGGCGTCTCTCGGGACCGGAATCACAACGGACTTTGACCAAGCGGTTCTACTCCGGAACGGCCACGATCATCGTACTGAGAGCTGACGGAACTCTGCGACTGACGATTAGCAACTCGAAAGGGCGACTGATCAATAGCGGGCTCGAAAGAGCTTGCGAGAGTCGCGAAATGGACGAACTCAAACGACTGGCTGAGAACAGTCTAGGCGGGTCGCAGGATGCTTCAGAGGAGAATGTCTCGTGAGTGTTCAGTTGGATAGGCGTGGCGGATCGTCGCCCGGTGTCCGCCACGGCCGAGTGAAATGGTTCAACAGAGACGGCGGATTTGGATTCGTCACCTGTAGCGATGGTGAAGATGTCTTGGTTCGGAGTTCCGAGGTGCCTGCACCGCCAACCGTTGATGAGCCGAAGTATCTGGAACAAGGACAGCAGCTCCGGTTCACCGTCACGACTGATAGACGGAACCCGGAAGCCGTAAACATTGAACTCGTCGAGTGACGATAGGAACTCTGATGGCAGTTGGCACCAAAAGCATTAAGAAGACGAATTACACGATGGCGCAGGTGGATACGCTCCGGGTGTTGGCCCGGCAGTCTGAAGGGAAGACTGCTCATTGGATCGCGGTCGCGCGAGACTGCGGCTCGCCAGGTGGGCAGGGCGTAACGCTGAAGGCGCTGAAGAAGCTGAAGTTGGCGAGGGTCGTGCCGGGCACCACTGGAGGCGACAAGAAATGGTTGATCACCGAGGCGGGCCGAGAAGTTTGGGTTGGCGTAGAGGGTGATTGGAAGTGACCGAAGAACATCTTGCGGGCATCCGGTACCCGCAGACAGCTATGGTTCACAGCCTGACCTACGCAATACTCAAGCGCCACGCGGGTGGTGGCGAGGCGGTCATATATGCACTGGGTACGCAGCCCGAAACCGGCGAGGTTACGTTCTCCTACCTCTCGCTGAGCGAGGTATCTGCCAGCTTCCCTCGGTCCGAATCGACACATCCGTATGTGGACGCCGCGATGGTCCTGCAGGCAGAAGCACCGCTGATGATGTGGGGTTTCGGGCTGTACTACGAAGCGCAAGTCACCCCTGACGGAGTCGGCGAACTGGACGAGATCGTTCGGAAGGCCAGCGCGGCACCGGTCGCGCCGTTCACCAAACCTCAACTGGCGAAGGCTGTTGCCATTTTCGATGCTCGGGGCAATCGGTGGGATCTCGTGCGTACCAGTGGCTCTGAGCTTTCTGCTACTCGATTTCGCGTCGCGGCCGAAGTGCCGGAGCGCCCCAGTGGAGATCTCCAATACCTCTGGTCGGCCGCAAGAGCGTTGGACCAACAGAACTGGCGTGACAGTCATTCGTTCGCTGATTAGGGGGCGAAGGGTGGGATACAAGGTTCCACGGCGGGCGTGCCTACTGCCGACCGCTTGCGAGATCGTGCAGGCGGCTCAGATGATAATTCCCGTTTTCCATCCCGGACGGCCGATCTTGCTAGTGACCTACATGATCGCGAAACGGACTCAATGGGTCCGCCCTGAAGAGGAACTGGCCATCTCCGATACCTTGCACGGCGGTGTGGTGCTGGAGGATCTGGGCGTCTACACCGTCGCTGACTATGTCCTTCCGCCCTTGCAGGATGGCATCAACAACGCTGTCGGTTGCCATGGTTTCGGGCAGAAAATCACAGCCGTTGTCGACACATGGTCCCAATATGACGCTGACCGCATGGTCGCCCCGCTCCTGAATCAGAAACCCAATTTGAACTTGCTGCGATCACATGTCCGTGCTCGTCGCGAATACACCGACCTCCGTGCGAAAGTCATTGCGCGCCAGCAGCAATACCCACATGAATCTTCCGGGCAGCTTGTAATGCTGAACACTGCAATGGGTTCGGCGGAACGCCCGGTGCAGGGCCCGGCAATCGTTCATCCGGGATGAAAGAATGAGTGAGAGGAATACCTGACATGGCTCAGGGCGTAGTGAAGTGGTTCAACAGTGAGAAGGGCTTCGGCTTCATCGCGCCAGACGGTGGGGGGCCCGATGTTTTCGTGCACTACACCGGCGTCGTCGGCTCGGGTTTCCGTTCGCTCGATGAGGGGCAGCGCGTGGAGTTCGAGATCGGCCACGGGAACAGGGGACCGCAGGCCCAGGAAGTGCGAGGCGTCTGACTTCGTGGACAGGCTATGACTTCGCAGTTGGCCCGAGAGCGGGGTCCGCCGCCGAATCCGCGCCGACTAATGGTTCGCGGTCACTGCCGCCAGCGCCCGTGGTGAGGGTCTGGCGGGGACAACGCTCAAATGCGGCGGCCCCCGGAGCCTGACCGGGGGTCTGTCCGATCGTCGACCATCAATCGCGAGACCGCATCCGCCGCAATCGCGTTCGCGCACTTACGCCCCTTCTGCCGAAGGGGCTATGTGTCGTAGGTCACATGCAATTGTTTTCGACTGTTGCTTGGTGACCGAGCAACACTGCTGCTAGATTTGCCAGCATGCCCGACAAGATCAACCCTCCCGCCGCAAAGCCGCCCAATACGGTAAAGCTGCTCCGGCCCAGCAGGATTCAACCGGCCACGCCTGGTAGTCCGATGTTACCCATTCCTTTCCGGCTTCAGGCGGCATGAATCCCGCTTGCGGGGACCGCCGTGGAACCCGCACCGGCTACGCCCGGCATCGGCGCGCGAACCAATCCGCGTGCGCCGCGTGCAAAGAAGCCGAAGCGCGCTACAAAACCCCTACTCCTCGCCCGGTCCCCGAATGCGGCACCGAAGCGATGTTCGGACGACACCGGCGACGCGGCGAACGATGCGCCACCTGCCGCAAAGCCGTCACCGAGCTCGACAAAGTCCGCAAGAAGAACAGGCGCGCCAACGCAGCACCCCGGCCCGCTGAACCCATCATCCACGTTCCCCGAAACGTCTTCGCTCGCCTGTATCTGAACGCGTCCATCGCCGACCAGCTGCACGCCGAACAGCACATTCCGGAGAACCGCATCCAACGCTGCGTGGCAGAACACAATCTCGCCGCCTAAAAACGTGAACCCCCAGGACTATTCACGATGTTCTGGTTGATCCAAACCGTCATTCTCCTCGCGGCGGCCCTGCTCGGGCACGCCGTGATCGACTACACCCACTACCGGCCTCGGCTGAGTCCAGCTCAACGAAAGCTGGAAATCGTCGCATCGATCGCGACGGTCTGCGCGGGAATCTGCTGCGCGATAAATCTCTGAAACTCAGAGCCCCACAACAAGTTTCATAGGACTTATCGTGCAGCTTCCGCGACCCCAAAATCCCGAATACGCCGCCATCGTCGTGCGTATTCCCGCTCTCATCCCGCTGGCAGGCCGTGACCGCATCGTCGGTGTCCCCGTCCTGGGACGCCAGGCGATCACCGCCAAAGACACCTACCAGCCCGGAGACCTGGCCCTGTACTTTCCCACGGAAGTACAGCTGTCCGCCGACTACTGCCGGGCACTGAATCTGTTCCGCGACGCCAGCCTCAACGCCGACCCGACCGTCACCGGGTACCTGGAACCGAACCGTCGCGTGCGGGCCCTCAAGCTCGGCTCGCACCGCTCCGACGCGTTGCTGATGCCGCTGGCCTCGCTGACCTGGCTGGGCCTGGACCCGAGCCTGCTGCGCGAACACGACACCTTCGACACGCTCGGCGGCATCGAGCTGTGCCGCAAATACGTCGTCCCCACCCGCGCCAGCAGCGCGCCGAAGCTGCAGACCCCCAAGCAGACACGGATCGCCAGCAAGCACTTTCCCGAGCACCTGGACACCGCCAACTGGTGGCGACAGCGGCAGCTGCTCGACGACGACGACCAGATCACGGTCACTCAGAAGGTGCACGGCACCTCCCACCGCGTCGCGAACACCCTGGCCGCCATCCCCGCCCCGGCGCGGCTGCTGCAGCGCCTCGGCCACTGGGTTGCCCGCAAGACCGGCGTGCCGATCCAGACCCACGACTACGCACCGGTCTACGGCAGCCGCCGCGTCATCAAGGACATCGGCAACGCCGACCAGAACCACTTCTACGCCACCGTCGACGGCGTCGACCTCTGGACGCACTACGGCCGCATCCTCGACGGCCTGTTGCCCCAGGGCTACATCGCCTACGGCGAGCTCATCGGTTGGAACCTCGACGGCAGCCCGATCCAGAAGGACTACACCTACCGCATCCCGCACGGCAAAGCCGAGCTGCTGATCTACCGGGTCGCTGTCGTGAACCCCCAAGGCGTTCAGCTCGACCTCACCTGGGATCAGGTCGAAGAGTTCTGCTCGACCCTCGGTCTGAAGACCGTGCCCGTCCTGTGGCGCGGCCGCGCCGCAGACTTCGATCCGGACCAGTGGATGGACACCCGCTACTTCGAGGCCGGATACCGGCACGCCATCCCCCTCGACCCCGGCAAACAGCCCGACGAGGGCGTGGTGGTCCGCCGCGATGGCCTCAAGCCACTGCTGCTCAAGGCCAAAAGTCCCGGCTTCCTTCGCTACGAAACCAAGGAACTCGACGCCGGGCACGCCGACATCGAATCCATCGAAGGCGCAACCGAATTGCAGGCCGCAGCATGACCGGCCTCCTCAACCACGAGCAGCTGGCCGAAGCACTGCTGGCCGCCTTCGAAGACAACGCCGCCTCGCACATGCCGGTGTCGGCCCCCCGGGTGCGATCGGACGGCACGACCGACGAAGTGATGCTCGAAGGACTGTTCAGCCTCGACGACATCGCCGAACTGCTGCTGGCGCGCCTGGTCGCCGTCGCACTGCCTGCCCCCGGCCGATCGGTCTCTGTCGAGCCCGGCTCTACCAGCTGGCCCCTCACCGAACCAGCCATCAACGTCAGCGCCCGCCACGAAGCCGGACGGATCAGTTTCGACGGCTCCGGCGATCGGCTGTGGCTGACCCAGGACTCGGCGCTTGCGCTCGCCGCGCGGCTCATCACCGCCGCCCACACGCTCAACCACCCCGCCCTCGCGAACAGGAGCCAGCGATGACCGCACCCACCACCAGCCCGGCGGCCCCCGATCTGGAGGTCAAGGTGAGCCCCACCGGCTACACCACGCTTTCGCTCCACGTCGACCGCACCGTGCTGAAGCTGCGGTCCAGCGACGCCCACAACCGCGAAGCGCTCATCGCCGCGTCGCTGATCATCCGCGACCGCATCGGCACCGTCGACCGCACCTGGAAAGGCAACCCCCGCGTCATCCCGGACGGCGTGACGATCGTGCTGACCAACCGGATGCTCACCCGCGAGCGGTCTTTCGTGATCTACCGCTCCGAAATCGGCCGCCGCAACGCCCGCAACGCCCCCATGCAGGCGGCCGCGTGAAAGCCCGCGACCTCGGCCCCGAACACGTGGGCCAGACCATCCTCACCGGCAAAGGCGGCGGCCGCCGCCGCGCCATCATCACCGCAGTCGGCCAGCTGAGCACCTACACCGCCGTGCGCGTCGACTACCCCAACCGGGGAAGCGACGTGCTCGCGCTGACATTCGACACCGACATCGACATCGAGATCTGAACCATGCCAACACTTTCCATCACCAGAGGCCCACAAGGCTCAGGCAAAACCAAACTCGCCCGCCGCCTGGCCGCGTCCGAACCCAACACAGTGCGCTTGTCCCGCGACGCGTTCCGCGAAATGTGTTACGGGCAAAGCGGAATCCTGTCACCGAAGCAGGAGAACCTGATCACGGCCATGATGCGCGCGGCCGCCGTCGCCGCACTGCACGGCGGCGCGAACCCCGTCATCGACGCCACCCACGGACCGCTGCGCCACGCTCGCGCGTGGGCCAACCTCGCCCACGCTCACGGAGCCGCGTTCCGCTGCCTCGACGTCACCGCCACCGAACAGCAGTGCATCGCCAACGTGGAATCCCGTGTCGCCGCTGGCGGCCACCACGTGCCGGTCGAAGCGATCCAGGCATGGTTCAAACGGTTCCCCCCACCCTGGCCCGAGGTCAAGGCTGACTTCGCCCAGCTGAAGATCGAGCGCTACAAGCCCGACACGACGCTCCCCGACGCGGTGATCGTGGACATGGACGGCACCCTGGCCGACAACAGCTGGCGCGGCCCCTACGACTGGGAACACGTCATCAGCGACCCGCTGATGCCGACGACGCGACGCATCGTCAACGCCCTGGTCGAGAACGACGCCCGGCTGACTGTCATCGTCGTCTCCGGCCGCCCCGATCTGTGCATGGACGACACCGAACGCTGGCTCGACCGCAAGGAAATCGCGTGGGATGAGCTGCACATGCGTGAAACGGGCGACAACCGGCCCGACAACGTCGTGAAGTACGAAATCTTCGATCGCGAGATCCGGCCCCGGTTCAATGTGATCGGCGTCTTCGACGACCGCTTGCAGGTCGTGCGGATGTGGCACGAGCTCGGACTGAACGTGTACAGGGTGGGTGATCCCGATGCCGACTTCTGAGGCCCGACCCGCCAACGCCATGACCGGCCAGCCGCCCGCAACGGTCATCGGCCTGCCCGCCGTCTCCGCCAGCGCGGGAGGCGGACAGCCGCCCCGTGATGAGCTGGTGGCCATTGCCCGCCAGCTGCTCGTCCCGCTGCAAGTCATCGCCCGCCACTTCGGGCTGCAGTTCACCGTCGAGCTTCAGGAAATCCCATGAGCGACTTCTACGACCCGGGCCCGGAATGCAACGGCCACGAAGACGGCTGCGCCTGCATCGAATCCGATTGGGACGGCGAGGAGGACTACCCCCGCGACGACACGGACGACCAGTGCTGAGCACCGCCCGGTGCCGGGCTCAGCTCACGGGGGAGCGGGCAATCGTCGGCCTCGCCGTCGCGGTCCTGGTCTACGAGATCGCCGCTCCCGAAGGCCAGCTGATCTCCCACGCCGTAGATCGCCTGCTCGAAACCCACCGCCTGGCAACCATCTTCGCCATCACCTACACCGCCGCCCACCTTCTCAACGTCCTCCCGCCGCGCCTGGACCTCTACCACCAGCTCGGCTCAACACTCGGAAGCTGACATGGACAACACTCTGGCCGAAATCGCCACCCTCGAACGCGCCGCCGCCTACCTCGAACGCGCGGTCGACCGCATCCACCGGGAAATCGGACTGCTCAAAGCCATGCACGCCAGCGTTCACCGTGACAGCGTCGCCGAAGCCATCGACCAGGCCCCGCCGCTCGACGAAACCCACACCGCACTGATCGCCCAGCGATTCCGCGATGTCCTCGCCGACTGGCCGACCGTGGCTGAATCCTTCGAACTGCGATTCAGCGCGGGCACCATGGCCGAGATCACCGAGGCCGCCGAGTTGCTGGGCATGCCGCTCAACACCTACCTGCAAGGTGCGGCCGCCGCCTACGCCCGCCAGCTGCGATCCGCCGACACCCTCGAACGGAACGAGGCAGCGTGAGGACACTGCTGATCGGCTCCCACGCCGCCGGAAAGCACGGTGTGGATCTGGGCCGCGAACCCAACGATTTCGACTACGTCGCCGACAACCGCGAATTCCTCACCGGCAACGAGGATTTCGGCCTTCGCTTCGATGTGTGGTGGGACGAGTCCTTCATGGACTGGCTGACCGAAGGCACCGTGCGTGTGGCCACGCTCGACGAGCTGGCCACCCTCAAACTCAGCCACGCGGGCTGGGATCTGCGCAACGGCTCCTGGGCCAAACACATGCGCGACTTCACCATCCTCCAGGCGCACGGAGCGAAGGTCGACGACGACCTCTACACGCTGCTCTACAAGGCGTGGGAGCGCTTGCACGGCCGCAAGCCGGTCAATCTCGACCAGGACAACCGCAGCTTCTTCACCGACGCCGTGACACGGGTCTACGACCACGACAGCTTGCACAGGTCGGTGGCCTATCAACCCGGAAAGCCGCTGTATGAGGATGTCCTTCGCGACGGCGCGGATGTCGAAATGGACATGGCCAAAATCTGGGCGCTGTCACACCACGATCAGGTCAGGCTCTTTCGCGAGGAGATCTACGCGACGGCGCTGGAACGCATCATCATCCCGTCCGGCTACACCGCCAGCCCCCTCGCCGCCTACCGGTGGGCTCTGCGCCGCACCATCACCAGCTTGACCAAGGGCCGCTCCAGCCGGTTCATCGCCGAGCACTACGCCGAGTTCGTCCACCCCGACCTCGACTACGTCGCCCACCACCTCGCCAACACCCGCTACCTGATCAGCCTGGAAGGCAACTAGCCATGGATGTACTCGAAGTTCAACGTCTGCTGCTCGCCCGCGACTTCCGGGTTCGCACCGGCGCGCTCGCGCGCGGCTGGTGGGCCATCTACACCGCTGTCAGCGACGCACCCGCAGTGATCATCGACGGCCTCGGCGTCGTCGAGAAGGTCGACGCCGATATCAGCCCCGGCGATATGTACCTCGTGGTTCGCATCACCGCCGACGACGGCACCGTTCGCCACTACCGGGTCACTGGCTACTGGGACTCCTGGGACAGCCGCTGGGACGGCCACCTGCACGAGGTCACCCCGACCACCAAGCTCGTCACCAGCTTCACCGTCATCGACGACGACGCCGCGTGAACACCAGCACCGCGCGATTTCTGCTGGCAGACAAAGCCACCTGGGGAAAGCTCGACCGCCAACTTGTCGAATTCGGCACCTTCGACCTCGGCACCTGCACGGCCACGATCCTCGAACGATACGTCGAAACCATCCGCGCCGACCAAAGCGGTTACAGCCCAGCTCATCTCGTGATCCGTATCGACCACCGCGACGGCAGCGACCCCGACTACTTCCGCAAAGACGGCAAGTACTCGCACTACTTCCGCTCGGTCTACTGGGAGGGGGAATTCTACCGAGTCGAACCCGTCGAAAAGACCGCCACCACCTACGAACGACCCTGAAACTCATTGATCCACAACTGCATACAGGAGAACCATGCCGTACACCATCGATGAACTGCACGCCGCCCTCAACCGGCTCTACGACCAGGACGAGGACCAGGACGAGGACTTCGACAGCGGCGACCCCGGCAACAACGTGTGGCACGAGTTCTACTGGGACCTCGTCAAGGACGCCAAGGACGCCAGCTTCGTTGTCTTGCCCGGCATCGGTGCCGCCCGCATCCTCGACGAGCACGGCGGCGAGGGCCAGGGCGACAGCTACTACTTCATCTTCTCCGTCACCGACTCCGACGAGAACGTGCGGATCTTCCACCGTGACGGCTGGTACCAGAGCCACAACGGCGGCTACTACGAAGGGCCCACCACCGAACGGGTCGCCCAGGAAAAGCTTGTGACCGTCTACGAACCGCTCGCCGCCTAGGAGCAAAGCTCATGACAGACCCCAACTTCGATCTCTACGAAGCCAACTACCGGATCGAGCAGGCCAAGCCGTGGAGCGGATGGGGGTGGTCCAGCCACGCCGACATCAAGGGGTACGGCACCGTCGACGTCGTCGACACCCTCGCCGACGACCGGAGCCAGCAGCGCTACAGCGATGGCCACCCCCAGGGCTCAACCGCGCCCGCAGGCATCATCTTCCGCATCACCCGCACCGATGGCACCGTGTCGCACTACCGCAAGAGCGGCACCTATGACTCATACGGCGAGTTGACCTACGACGGCCCCTTCGAACGCGTCGCAGAAGTCACGCGGACAGTCACTGGATACGAACCCGTCAAGTAACAGCCATGTGGAGGGAGGCCGAGCCAGTCAGCTCGGTTTCCCACACTGCACATAAAGCGAGGACCGCCCAGATCTCTCCTGCAATGCGCAGGGTAGGCAGTCCTCTGGCTCGCCGATTCTCGCCACAGATCGACTTACGTCGTCTTCGGAAAGGGAGTTCCGGCAATGCTAGCTCGCGTCCACACCTCCGTGGGGCGAAACTCACTCTCTCGGTGACCGGTCGGCGGCCAACCATTTCGTCATCGTCTGACGTTTGCCGCGATGGTGGTAGCGGATGACGTCACCGGTCTCCCAGTTCTTCGCGTAGTAGATCTGGCCGGAATCAGTCCAGTCGACCTCGATCTCATTGCGGTCGCGATCGAATGTGGGACGAGATCCGACCCTGTCCCACCCGTCACCAGTCTGCTTGGTGCCCAGTTCCCAGCCATGCTCGATGGCGAGGGCTTCTATGTCACGTCGGGTAGTCATAGAGCGGGAAGCAACTCCGCAAGATCGTTGATGATTCTCATGCTTGAAGATCCTTTCACGCCGCTCAGGCTCTTCAGCTGTGCGCCGACTGCGCGCATGGCGTCGATGGGGGCATGCACACGTGCTGGTGGCGCGGAGCGGCTAGGTTCGACAGCGCCGCGTGTGTTGCGCCGAGTAGGAATCGGCGCAACACACGCGGCTTGTCAGGTGATGGTGTGCCTAGGCAACTCGTCCGGTATACCCCGGCGAGGTCAATACGGCCTGAAGGCGCTCAGCCAACTTGCCTGGCTCCCACCCCAGTTGCTGTATGACCTTGGTCGGGATAGCACCTGCGTCATGCAGGATCGCCAACTGGACGTGCTCGGCCCCGACTGCCTTCAGACCGGCCTGTCGAGCGATCTCCTCCGCATGAGCGAGAATCGCGCGCAGGCGCGGATTGTCAGGCAAGCGTTCCACGGCATCCATCACAGTCACCTCACTATCAAGCCAGCATGAGTTCCAGCCACGCCCATTTGCCGTTATTGCTGAAGATCGGCAGGTGGAAGTCGCAAATGAACTTGCGCTCCTTGCCCTTCCACAGCGTAGACACCTTCTCCCCGTCGTGGAACTCATTGCATTCCATCTTCGGCCTGCCCTCCTCGTCCGCCTCGACCCGGGTGTACCCGGCGGCGCGGAACTGCTGGAAGTCGACCGTAGCGGCCGGGGGTGCAGGCTGAGCCGTCGCAACAGTCGCGTTGCCCAGGACCAGGGCCGCGCTCGTGAGGGCGACAGCGAGGATGCTTTGAACTCTCATTGTGTTCTCCTGTTCTCGATACAGAGAAGGCGCGCGCTCAGGGCGAGCGCGCGCCGATTTCCGCCTGGTTTGTCAGGCGGGGTTTGGGGTCCGAACCGGAAAGGCCGGACAGTCTGGGGATCGCTGGCGGAACCGCTGCTTGCCCGGATTACGGGCCCGACCCGCATGAGCATGTCGACAGCGATGCGCATGCACGACAGAATGTTTCGGTGAATCGCGATGCGAACCTGGTCCGCGTAGGCGAGAAGGTGCACGCCCGACGAAGGGAGCTGCGCATCACGTCCCGCGAAGAGCTCGCCGACCTCTGCGGCCTGAGCACTCGGGTGCTCGGCACCGTGGAACGCGGAGATCACGCGGTCTCAGCCGGTACCTACGCGCAGATCGAACAAGCTTTGGGCTGGGCCCCCGGCAGTGTCGCCACGATCGCCGCTGGCGGCGAGCCGACAGTTACCAGTTCCGCTGCCCTGCACACGATGTCAGCCTCCGAACTTCAGCGGCTGGCGGATCAGCAGTGGGGCCGCGAACGCATTGGAGCGTTCACGACCGCCGATCGTGTCGTTATCAAGGACTTCATCGACGAGTTGGGACGTCAGCGGTTCAGCGATTGGGATGCGCGCTTTCCGTCCTGATCGCCGACCACGCTGACGAGGGAAGCGAAGTTGCCTCACCCTTCGTGCAGCTCGCGAAGGGTGAGGCGATATCAATCCGCCTGTGATCCGGCAGGCTTATGCTTCTCCCAAGCCTCCAGCTCCTCGATAGAGCGAACCTCGGAGCGGATGGCGCGTCGACGGGCCTCGATCGCTGTCAGTTCCGACCGAAGAACTGCTAGCCGGTCGACCGCTGTCACGACTACTGCCTCATCTTCCGCGACCATCTTCTGCGCCATCCCGGCCGGAACGTTCCGCACCTCCAGCAACACCGGCGACTGATTGCCGAGCTGAGGAGCGATCTGGGTGCCTGCCGTACGCGGGAACTCGCCAGCCACCAAACTCACGTCCGGTGCGAACCGCACACCCTCATCGGGCTTGTCGCGCGATACCAACAAGACCCCAGCCGCGCGCGCCTGTTGCCAGTAGCGCGCATGGTGGTGCAGTTGCAGTCGCACCATCACCCGTGCCTCGTCGGAGCCGTCTGTGCCGTAGAACCTGCGGCACAGAGCACGTACCCGAGTCTCGTCGACGATATGGAAGAACCAGGAGTCGGTGTCGTCGAAAGTCTGCGCGCCGAGACTCGCGGCCTCGACGTCGAACAACGCATTGCCGGGTACGCGCACTTCCAACTCTCCATCGGCGCGGATGACCTGAACATCAGGCATGACGCACCTCCTTTCAAATACAAAAAAGGCGCGCACCCGGTTGGATGCGCGCCGTCGCAATGAGCGCTTGTCTGTCGGTGAATTAAGTTATGTCGAACCAAGATTCGGGGAATCGAAGATGTGGTCGATCTCGTCCGGGAAGCTCTCTCGCGCACAGTCCTCGCCCATGCCGAGCTTCTTGGAGTCGTCGCGGCTCAACTTGTTGCCGCATTTCGAACAATGCCCGGTAAGCATTCCGTATTGGATGGCTTGCGAGTACGCCTCTGATTGGAGGGTCGCGATGACGCGATCGTGCTCCGGTTTATCGATGTCCCGCTGCCATTTCTTTCGGGTTTGGTCGTATCGCCACAGATAGCCGGTCACATAGTTCGGATCGTATTTCAGCCAGTATCGCCGGTCGTCAACGATGTAGCGGCCGTAGGGAATTCCGTAGCGACTGTCCTTCAGTGGAGGTTTCGTTGGTCGGCCGGGAGTCTGGTCGTGTGTCCGCCGTACCGATCGGCCCAACCCGGGAATCTCGGCGCGATCTTCCCGGCCCGCGTTGGCATCCGGCATGGGAGCCGATTCGGGTTCATGCGCCCGGGTGGAGGATGGAGTCGAAGGGCTTTGGTCACCGACGACCCAAGCCAAGGCTTGCTCAAGCAGCTCGCCGGTCGCCTCGACCTCGTTGAGTCCGACTCCAGGTTTGGTGCTGTTGGCGGAACCTGACCGCCATAGTTTGGTCAGGCGGCCTGTCTTCGGGGAGTACCGGATCACGACGAAGTCGATCGGCCCTATCTTCACCGTCAGCTGGCGACCAGTGTCATTCTCGATCCATCGTCGGTGCTCTCGCACCGCGTGGCGGACACGACCGATCGGGGTATCGGCTAACGCCGGATCGAAGACCGCGACACGATAGACCGTCATTCGGCGGCCTCCGTCGTGTTCTACCGTGTATCCCGCATCGCGCAGGCTCCGCGCAACCCGGTCGGCGACGCGGGTCGTTTCAGTCTCACCCGCCAGGCCGATGTCCACCGAGATTTGACGCGGAAGCCCGCTCTTGGAGACATACATCCCCTCGCGCTGATGTCGTTGTTCTGGCGCGACAGTTCGGTACCCGAGCTTGCGCAGTGTCGCTGACACGCTCGACGCGCTCAGCGGTTGAAGGACGACCTGTTCAGTGGCCAACGCGTCACGGTCGACACGATCATCTGTCATCAGTACCTCCTCCCACAGGCGCGCCAGCTTTCGAACGGCCTAGTCAACGGTCTACCTGATCACCGGGAAGGATGCCACACACCGCAGCGGTGTATACCTGGCTTGCGCGCCACGCAGCGCCTTCCAAGACGGTCATCGCCGCTGGGTCTTCGCGCAATCCTGGATCGGTCCTCGCGGCCCGCACCGCCGCCTTGGCGTCTTCCCAGTCCATTTTGGCCGACGCAACTGTGTCGGTGTAGCTGGCGTCTTCAGCTTCTTCGCGCCGAAGTCTCGACTTCCCAGCAGCCAGCATTGCCCAAACGTTCATTCAACCTCCGATCAGCCCAGGTACGGGCATCAAAAAGGTCCGCTGCCCATATGGCAGCGGACCTACATCAGCGTGTCGCGGATCAGCTAGAACGTGTCCGGGTCGATCCCTCGCGTCCACGTGGCCGAGCGGCTGACGACCTCGTTGCCGTCAGCGTCGTTCTCGCGATAGGTGTACGTGCAGGACACTGTGCCTTGCGCTTTGGCTTGCCCTTCGGCGGCGGCCTTCAACTCGTCACCGGTCATTGCATCTCCTTTCACCAGCCAAGGGTTTGCTGCCTTGGCTCTATCCCGGAATGTCCGCGAGATCGATGCTGTACGCGTCGACATCGGCGAGCTTGTTCGAGAGCTCGTCAGCGCACCCGATGAGCTCTTCTCTGGCTTCGGCGCGTTCGTCTCGGTCGGCAGCCTCATCAAGCCAGGTCTCCGCGTAGCCCTCCATGGCCGACCAGGCGTGAGTGAACTCCTCCAGAACCTCAACGACGCCACGAGCGAGGTCGGTAGCCGCATGAAGCGTCTCGATTGCTTGCGCGACGGCTCTGAACGGTCGCGATGAATCGTTCACTGGATCTTTTATATCGGCCAACCCGTCGGTATCAATGTCCAAGTCTGCGGCGTCAGCGATGGTATTGAAACGTTCAATCCATGCTCCGGCATTCTCGACCATCTGCGAAACCTCGGATTGCATCTCTTCGACCTCGGCGCGAGTGAACCGCTGATCTTTAGCGATAGCGTCGATAACTTGACGTGTCGTGCGTGGCATTCAACACCTTCCCTCTAATATTTGGATTCGATCAAATCACCCGAATGTTCTTCTGTCAACACACAATTGAACGCTGCGAATAGGAGCGCTCGGCGTCCACGTGAGCTAGTACCCAATAGTTGGAATACTTACGCTGCGCTAGTCGAAAAAATCGCTGCTCTCGGAGCTCGAAGTATCGAGCAAGTGTCGCAGTTCCAGCGCATCGCGCGATTCCTGCCGCATTTTGTCGAGCTCGGCAATCTGCGTCCACAACGAGGCCACGTCGGGCTGCGGTCGGGGACCCGACTCAATGGTTTCCTCAATCCACGTTGTCCCCAGCTTCGGAAGGGTAATGAACTCTTCGAACTGGTCATCGTTCCAACTCGGCACCCACGCGCCGCTGCGACACACCAACACCGCGTCCCAGGGGCCCACCGGAACATCATCGGAGGTAGAGGCGGGCCATCTGTCCAACCGCCGCTCAACCGGCACCAAGGGGCCTTCTTCTGCGTCGTAGAACGTCGCCCCGTCTTCACTGGCCCGCCACCACGGATACCGTACGTGCAAGTCCGAGCCACGCTTGTGATGCTCGATCATCCAACTACCGCAGTCGAACTCGTCAACCTCGGTCAAATGCTCGGAGGACGGGTAACCGCAATCGTGGTGTGCGTCGAAGAGCCAGACCTCTTCCCATCCATCGGCGTCGATGCCGTAGGTCTCCGGCAGGATCAACCCTGCGGCAGAGTTGGATTCTGACACCAGAACCCCGAAGGTCTCCGACAGGTCGAACCTTTGCCAGAAGCTCTCATAGCGTTGGCAACGTGGGAACGTGAGCTCGCCGCGTGTGGCTTCATCGGCGGCCGCCCAGCGGCGCATGAACGTCATCGCCCGCAGGTCCCAGACGTCGAAGATCATGTAGCGATTCTCGCGGTGGAACCAGTCGTAATCGAGGACTTCGGGACGATACACAGCCTCTAATGCGGGGTTGGGGAAGAAGTAGTCCCAATCGACGACCAGCAACCGGCCCGCGAGGACTCGCGCCTCCGCCATCACGAACCAGCCTGATCAAGCTTCCGCATCGGCCCCATGAGGTTCGCTCGAACGCTAGCGAACAATGGGCCCACTTGCGCGGTCAATTGAGCGAAAGCATCAGCATCGGACCGTCCAACGCTTGCCGCCTTGATAGGAACAACCCGTCGAGTCAACGCATCCCATCGGTTTCCGGCGATCAATTCAGCGCAGGTTTCACACGCACCCCAGTTGCCGCTACTGAAGCTATCCGGATTGAACGGGATCGTGAAGTCCGCGACCGGGACTATCCATTGCGGCCTACCAACGCCACAGAAGTCACACACTCCGCCTTCCCAATCCGGAGGCGCAGGTACCGGCTGTGGAGCGTGATCATTATTCCCGAAGCTCGGATGCTCGTACTGGATGCCGTAGGCGGTCTTTCGCATGTATAGACCCGCATTGCATCTAGCGCATACGAACGGTGGAAGATCACTCATCAGAAGTTAAATCTCCTATCGGAAATAGCAAAGCAGCACCCCAGAACAATATCGCCACGACCGGCATCGGCATGCCGACGCCTATGCAGGATAGACACCAAGGGTAAACGAATTGATCGGTTCCAGAAACACGTGCGGCAGACCCGCTATCGGTGAGATTCGTAGCCGTTCGGCGACGACGTCGCGCGGGACGCCGAGCGCACCGACCAGCTCGGTCAGCACCTCGGCATCGCAACCGCCGTCGACAACCGCCAGAGCCCAATCACGCGGCCCGCCTTCCCAACCGATCGAGAACGACCCGGCACGCAAGCCCTCGTGCACGTGGTCATACAGCCGGGGCTCCGACCCCCGCTCGATCCATGCCCCGAAGCGCTCCCGCACCGCCACCACCACCGCCGCCGCGTCTTCCCGGGACAGCCCGGCATGCTCGCCGTCACAGACGCCGCCAGCAGGCGCGGCATGCCCTGTGATCCGAAAGTCCTCGTCCACCGGCACAAGTTCGGCACCGCAACGCAAGCACGTCACCCCCGCCGCGCCCAGCGGCGGATACTGAGCGACCAGCACCCAACTCTTCTGCGTGCGCGCCGATTCCGGCGGAACGTAGTACACCTCGGCCCAGCCCAGTAGCTCGACGATCTGCTGAGCAGACCGCCGCGCTCGGTCCTCGTAGGCGACGACCTGTACTCCGCTCAACGGTGTGCGGGGTTCGTGTATCCACTCACCGGTCGAGTAGCCGTCCTCATCGAAGACCGGCACGCGTTGGGTCGTGTAGTGGTAGCGCACCCGCCAATCCTGGGTCATTCCACGCTTGGGCATGGCCTACCCGTACCTGATCTCGCCGAGCGTGGCCAGCTGGACGACAGCGTCGGCTACACATGCGTCATAGTCGTGGCCGCCGTCGCGGTTGGTCAGCGACCGCTCCGCACGCTGCACCGCGTCCGAGGAACCGCAGTGGTGGAACTTGCCTGCCTTCTCCCACGCCAGCAGCAGTTGCCAGCCGCGTGCGATGTCCTCGACGGTGACGAAGAGCTCCGGGGTACCGTCGTCGACCGAGCCGTCCTCGTCGGCCTCTTGGACGACCATCTGTTTGTTCGGCTCTCCGTTCAGCGGAGCCCACTTCACGTGGGCCCAGTAGCGCACCGCGCCCGCAGAATCGTCCAACATGTCCTCGTAGAACTCTTGACGTAGTTGCGATCGGTTCGGCAACTCTCCATCACTCCTCGACTTCGGCGGCCGCCCCGATAGCGGCCACGTCGCGTCTTCGGGTGGAATCGAACCACCCACCACAGACAATCTTGGCGCAACCTGCGAAGACAGCCCACGCACTGTGTGAGCTAGCTATCGGTGTTGAATCTGGCAGGCGCATCGCACACTGCGGACTGGTCGCGGTGTGCGATGCGAATCCGCGACCACCTGCCCTCTGCCTGCGATGCGTCAGGCCGCGTGTGTGGCGACCTGCGTGAATCGCGCGGTGAGCTCGTTGAAGTAGTCGCCCACCAGGTCAAAATGATGGTCACCCTCGTCAGGAGCTGCGTCATAGACCGCTCCGTCGTTCACATTCACGCGCACCCGCTCCGGCCCCAACGTGTCGATCTGGACAAGCAGGGTGCCGTCGAGATCGCTGCGACCTATCCAGATCGCTAACCGATCTTCGGTTCGAGCGGGATCGGTGTAGCCCACGTACACGACGGGCTGGGCATCGTCGGACAAGCTGACAAGAACGTCGTCTTGGACCTTTTTGATGAGACTGACCATCTAGTGACCTTTCGACAGTGCAGCTACCCGATTGGCAGCCTGCATCGTGTCGTCGGTGGAATCGAACCACCCGCCGCCGACAACCGGCGGCGGCGAACCTGCAACGACGAACCCAGTGCCCAACCGGCAATGGGCGCACTGGCACAACCCGAACAACCTGTGACGGTCTAGGTGTCGGACTTGAATCTCTCGGGCAGTTCGAATGAGACGGGTTTGAGTCCCGATTCGATCCGCTTGCGACCACGCCACCAGTAGGCGTCGCGGATCTGTTCGTTGGTCAACACGTCGTTCTGTGCCGCCCAATCCGCGAGTGCGGTGAAGTACTCGCCGTCGTCGCGGGTCACAGAATTGCCGAGTGCATCCAGCGCCCACATCGTCGAGCGCAGAAGCAGAGTGGTCGGGTCCGGTGCCGTGCTCGGATCGAAACTCGTCATCGTGTCGCCCCTTCGCTCACTGCCGCCTCGCGCGTTCGCGTCGGGCTTCCTCGTCCAGCGAGTAGTTGTGCACCTTCACGGGCCCGATCGGGACATCCGACCGGCCAGCAGCCAGCACCAACCGCCGGACCGTTTCCGGCAGGTGCACCGTGGGGTGCCCGGCCGCGAACCGCTCATGCGAAGTCACCCAACCGTTCTCGTCGTGCACGTCGACGGGCTGCAAGTACCAGTGCGGCTTTCCTGAGAGTCCGAACATGCCGGTCTCATACCGCGACGACGAGGTACCCGAATCCACGTCGATCGTCGTGACTTTGGTCGCCATTTCCAGGCACACCAGCACGTAGGCGGCGACGTCGTAGCGGCGAACCTCGGGGACGGTGATTCCCTCGAACGATTCAAAGGTCTGCCCGGGTGCCGGATGGCGGGGGTAGGCGTGCATGTAGCCGACGATCACCATGTCCAGTTCGCCGGAATCCGTGCGGAACTCATCAATGCTCATAGAATTCTGTACCTAACTCACTCGGTGGGAAACGCCAACGCAGGACGCGTTGCGATGTAATCCAGGACGTCTTTTCGGCGCTCGTTGAAATGCCGCCTTCGCGGCCATGGGAACACGCCGTCGCGATCGTTCACGTTCAGGAAGTGCACCGACCGCACGCCGTTCGCGTCCTCGGTGACTTTCCCGAGGGTGTATTCGGCGTTCTCCAAGAACGGAATACAGACAATCGGCTGTATCGCACCGAACACCTGCACGTCGCGGTGAGAGATGCTGTTGTAGCAGCCGATAATCTGTTGGAACTGAGAAGTTCCGCGCTCATACGGTACGGGGAGCGGCAGCGCGAGAGCGCACACTGTCAGCCATTCTTCCAGATCGTCCGTATTCCGAAAGGCGACGTGCGCCGTGCCGCCAGCTCGGACGGTGTACCAGTACCCGCACGTTCGCTCGTGCGCGTCCTGGTCCAAGCAGTACAGCGTCAGATCTTTGTAATGCGTTGAGTATGGGCTCAACAGTGCCTCCAATCTTGTTCGATCGCGGGGTATCGACACCCCAAACCCCGTACCTCTCAACGAGATACAGGGGAGTGGAATCGATTCACCAGAGAAGAAGAGCGAGTACCGCTAAACCGGCGATGCCGAGCGCAGCCAACAGAACCAAACCCATTCAGGCGCTCTCATTTCTCGGGCGCGCAAGCCTGCCCTCAAAGCGCAGCCAAAGACGGCGAACCCAGGCACGCGGCGCACGGCGAGAGGTCAGCGCGGCACAGCGGCCGCAGTAGGTCAGCCCGTAGTCGGTGGCCTTCACCCTGTGCCCGACAACTCGGCACCACAGACCCGCCCAGCACCCAGGATCACCCGGCCACGCTCGACTCTTAACCGGCATCGCCGGAACCGGTGGGAGGAGGAAAGGCCGCGTCGAACTTCTCCACGCGCTCCTCGCACTGCCGCAGCCAATCGCCGTACGCCGACACCGACCCCACCCAACTCCGCTGGTCGGGGCGCAGACCCCGTGCTCTCCGCATCGAACTTGCCCGACGCCGAAGCAGGCGAACCTGATTCACGCCCTCTTGCAGCAACGCACGGGCCGAGCGTGCAACAGCGACCGTCTCCCAGTACCCGCCGTTGTACATCCAACTCAGGGCCTCGAACTCGAAACTGCGCGCCGTCACCGTCAACCGGAAGCGATGTAAGGCACCGTGGCTCACGTGCGGGTCTGTCCGGGCGGTGAGCTTGGTTCGCTCCATCCGCACCAAGCCCGTCTGCTCTTCGACATAGTGGTCGACGAACCAGGCTTCCCAGCTGGCCAAGGTGAGCGAGCCACCGGCCAGCAGCGTTTCCGCAATCCACTCGGCGATCACCGGGATTTGAAAGCCCGGATCAGCCCAATGCAAATAGTAGGTGGCGCTCCCATCCGGAAGACGGAACTGAAAGACGGCAGGATTGCCCATAGAAGTACTCCACTTCGAGAGAACGAGAATTCACGCGCAAGACGGGCGCGCAAGATCAGACAGGGGGATAGGCACCCCATACCCTGCGCCTGACGAGCAGGCACAGGGGAGTGGAAACTATCCGAGACTTCCCGATCAGCCCGAGGTCACGAGTTCCGACATCCAGTCCGTCAGCACGTCCTCCTTCTGTGCCTCCTCGAGCCGCACCGGCATCAGCAAGCCCTGAAAGTTGCTGCCGATCGTGACCAGATTTGGCCGAGCGGCGGACGTGCGCCACACCACATGACGGGCAGACTCGACTTTCGCGAACTTCGCGAAATACGCCGGATTCAACCCCAAGACTGCCGGGCTATCGCTGCTGCCCTCGACCCCCTGGAACAGCGCCCGCCACTTGACGAACTCGAAGTCCGAGAGCCGATGCGACATTGACTGGCCATCCGGCAGGGTGAAAACCACCTCAGTCTCGGTCACCTCGACATCAGCGCGCCACATCATTCTCTTGAGCGGCCGCCAAGCCTTCAGCACCTGCTTCACGAACGACAGCGGGACATTCGCCGTGAAGGCCGCCCCCTCGTAGTTGTCCGTACGTGCGACACCCACCAAGAATCGGTCAGTGGCAACCGCCACCAACTGAGTCTCGCTGGCCTCCAACCGCACACATTGCAGCATCGGCAACGTAGCGTCGCCGCCCGCGAAAAGGTGAGCGTCCGACAACACCCTGAACAAGTCCGCGAACGGAACCGTATTACCCATCCATTATTCCTTTCTCGATTACAAAATGCTTGACCTACGTGCAGCACCCACAGCACGGTGCGTCCTCGCACCGACCGCGAGCGTTGCGGTAGACCGTTTCTCCAGAACTCGGGAAGTACGCCGACACAGAACGCTGCGAACCTCCGGCCGCCGCGCTACCCGTGCAGTCCTTCCGCAAGTGGTAAGTCCTGCCGCGCCCGCCGTAACGCATGGACGCACCGACAGCAATCGATTGCCCGCAGCGGCGACACGGCGTCGCGTACTTGGCTTTGATCGTGGAAAACGCCATCGACCTACCCGCCTGCCTTCGCGCCCGAAACCACCGGCCCCGCAACCGAAACCACGAGACGGCCACGACCCACACGGCCACCGCCCGCCTTCATCGCGCGCCGGATCTGCCGTTCCCGCCGCACCGAACCCGGACCGTATCCACGGCCACGTTTGCCCATCTGCTACTCCATTCACTCAGTTGGTATGGACAACTCAGGGCACAAACCCCGCAAGGTTTGCGCCCTGTATAGACCCACCAATTCGTTCGCTATGAAACCGGCGTCAGCCGGGAATTATGCGAAACACGTTTGCCGTACGCCGTCCACAGAGAACCGTCGTTCAGCTTCTTCAACGTGAACACGAACCGCCCGTAGAACTTCGCACCGGAATCCGATGTCGACCTCCGCGAGACTTCCTGGTATCGCTCGCCATTCACCACAACGACGTCGTTCACGCCGAACACGCTCCCAGCTTCAGAAGCTCGGCATTCGCCGGAACTCGCCGACCGAACGTCACCCACGTCGAGTTATCCGACACCCGACGCAACGTGAACCGCGACTGCCCATAGCAAGCCCGCGTCGACGTCGCCATACGCCTTCTACTGAGTACTTGATACATCTCGCCTTCCACGCACACCACACCTGCCATACCGTTTCCCTTTCCTTTGTCCGAACACGGCAGTCCAAGGTGCGCAACAGATGCACACCCTCGACAACCGTCACCGGCGCACGACACAGCAAAGGGCGAGTGCCAGATATCAGCACCCGCCCTTTGCGGTGAACGCGCAACCGGTGAAGTCGAATTCAGGATTCGATGTCGTCGATCTCCCAATCGGAGCGGTCGAAGTAGCTGCGGAGGTAGCTCGAAACCTCCTGTTCGACCCTCTCCTGTGTGATCGAGTCCCGGAACTTGTCCGTGGATCGCGCGCTGCCCTCCAGAGTTACCGTGAACTCGATACTGACCGTGGCCGAGTAGTCGCGCTCGCGGCCCTCCATACCCCATTTCTCCATGAAGTTGTCGAACTCTTCACACAGCTTGTTCTCGTCCGCGAACTCCCGGGCGTCCTCCGCCATCTGATCGCGCCACGTCACCAAGCGGCCGACCTCGGCCTCATACCTACGCAGAGCCCTCATCACCCACGGCTGCGCAATCGTCCGAGGAGTCTCCACGGTGGTTTCGTCCAACCGAACCGAACCTGGATCGAGGAACTTCACCACTGCGCGGTGCGCCGAACCCAGCGGGATCACCGCCACCGATTCGGCATCGGCCATGATTACCGTCCCGCGAACAGGCTCCCCGTGCAACGAGATGCCACGCACTCGCATACCGGTGTCGGTCGCCTTCCGAAGCATCACCTTCGGCCGGACATCCTCCAACGCCGCAGTCATACCTATCTCCTTCACTTGAGAACTAACCGCCGACCACCTAGCCGACAGGTGAGCCACCCCGATCCAAGGAGCGGAGTGGCTCACGTGCCGAATAGCTGCCCTCACGCCGCGACCAACACCCCGGACCCGTTGTCCCAGAGGTGAGACGCCGAACCCGCGTGACGAGCGATGTCCGCGAGATAGTCACCGAGCTCGCCCGCGCCTCGATCCCAGAAGCCAGCGCCGACCCGTTCTCGGTTCAACAGGTAGTTGTGACCGAAATCCGTTGCGCCATACCGGGAAACCCACATGCGGACCGCTAACGGATGAACTTGCAGCAATTCCGAAAACTCTTCTCGCAACGCCGAAACGTACGACGAATCCAGATCCGACGCGTCGAATCGTTCGTCCAACATCGAGTAATGACAAGCGTCCTGCGGATTCCCCTGATGGCAATCGCACGACGGTCGAAACTCGTCATGATGAGTCCACAGCTGTGCATCCACATAGCCGCTCACCATGTCATCCAAGAGCCCCACGACTCTCTACCTTTCTGCCATACAGTCGATCTCCATCGAATCGACAAGTGGCCCAGCACCTCGAAAGATGCTGGGCCACCAACCGACTCGCTCAGTTACACAGGATGCACGCCAAGGACACACAGATTGATCGGTTGCAAAAGGACTGTCTTCGACACAAATCCAGGCGTCTCGCCAGCGAGGCACGACACCGTGTAGGCCCACTCATCGGGCCCGTCCTCCCAGTCGATGGACCACGACCCCGGGCGCAACTCCTCATGATCATGCCCCCGCAGGTTCGGGCCATTCTCAAACCAATCCCAGCCCTGTTCGGAAAAGTGAGTCTTGATCTTCTCCAATACCGATTCCGCCGCCTTGCGCGATACACGTGTCGCCATATCTGCCAACCTCCATCAGAACAGTCGATTCGCTCGAATCAACCAGTGAGCCAGCGCCAAAGACGCTGGCTCACCTACCAATTCGAACCATTTACTCGGCTATGCCAGCCCGGAACGGATCGCAGCTCGCGCCATCGCATCCACCTGTCCCTTTGTCATCTGGCCAGGTGTCAGA
This sequence comes from Nocardia sp. NPDC050435, assembly GCF_040655395.1. Lineage (NCBI taxonomy): Bacteria > Bacillati > Actinomycetota > Actinomycetes > Mycobacteriales > Nocardiaceae > Nocardia > Nocardia sp. NPDC050435. The sequence continues at coordinate 135,022 of NZ_JBFAJW010000002.1, read as the reverse complement.
CTCATCTGCCGCTGCTTTGCCCGGCTGTACCGCCGCGCACTGACAGCGCTGGATGCGAAGTCAGCACCGGAAACAGTGTTCGGGTTCCGCTTGCGCAGAGACTCCTGCGCATAGTCCGCAACCGCGCGCTCGGTCCGCAGAACGGTTGTCTGCGTGACTTCCCGATTCGTCAGATACCGGTAGCTCGTGACTTCCAAGACACGCTTGTAACCGAGCTTCCGCAGGCCCTTGCGAACGCCGACGTTGAGGGGGCTATCTACCCGGATATTGCTCACACGGACCTTTTCGCCATTGTCGTCGAGGTAGGTAAACGCGGCTATGACCACGTGCGCACCTGTCCGAGGATGTGTGTAGACGTCCTTATTTTTCATAGACTTCTCCTGTGGTACGCATTCGTAGAATGCAATTCAATTCAGATTGGTGGATCGCCTGGGAATCGAACCCAGCCAATGGATATGCAGCAGAAGCAACTTATCCAGAAGGGACCTACCGCGACCCGGTAGATATAGATATCGACGTGAGTAAACGCCGCTGTAGCCGTCTCCAAAGGACCGTGACCCCCGTTCGGGGCGTCTACCAGCACACCTGTCCCTAGGTGGCTGCTCACTAGTCTCTGTTGTCAATCCGCCGCAACCCCAATACTCAGGGGCTTGGACACGCTGCGCGGAAGTATCCACTACAGAACACGCTATTGTCTTTTAGGACTAATAGACCGCTCCCGGTCTAATCGGCTGCTTATCACACCGTCCGGCCGTGACGTGGTTGCCCCTATGCGGCGGCCCCACGTGCAGCGAGTGATATCCCGCTAGCACCTCGTTAGCGCATATTCATGCCAATGCGCAGGCTCACAAAACGCGTTGCCTCGCGTCGAAACGCTGGCCTTGCGTCGAATGCCCGATGATTCGGGACTTCCGCCACGCGGTACCGGGGAGGCTGAGCCTCAGAACCCTTGCCCGCTGCCCCTGCCGGGCGGCGTGCTCCAAATATAGGCATGACACCTATATTTTGGCAAGCACTTTCTTTAAGGCGCAGGTCAGAGGATGTTTCTCAGCGAGCCAGCGAGCCAGCGAGCCAGCGAGCCAGCGAGCCAGCGAGCCAGCGAGCCAGCGAGCCAGCGAGCCAGCGAGCCAGCGAGCCAGCGAGCCAGCGTGAATTACATTGCGAGCAGTGCTAAGTCAATGGCTATCGGCGTGTCGCGCGGCCAGCAACTCGGCAGGCATTTACCGCAGCTCACCAGCTAATTCGAGGGGGCCGGGGACCCCTCCCCCGGGGGCGACTCGCCCCCGCACCGCTCTGTGGCTAGGTGCGCATACGGGTTCCGAGGATCTTCGCTCAGGGGGAAGCGGCTACGCCCGGCTGGAGGTCATCGACAGACTGAGCGTGATCCCAAGCTTCTCCGCGTGGGCGATCAGTTGGCTCAGACTGAACCGCTCAACCTTGCCGTTCTTCAGGTAAGAGACGTCCGGCTGGGCAATGTTCAGGATCTCGCGCACCTGTGCCTGGGTGAGCTCGCGCGCGGCAATCTCGTCCTGGATCACGGAGGCGACCTGGCGACGCAGGTCGAGTTCGATGCGGTGCGGAGGGCGTGGGGCCATGCCAGAGAGCATAGGTGTAGTTCCTATAATCTGGCAAGTGGTCCAAGTTGAGGATCTAGGCGTCGACGACCGGGACACCGGAAGTCGGGCAAGCGGCTTCGGTGCCAGGCCAGTTGTGCTCGCGCACTCGAAGATGTCCGGCCCCGTCATTCTCGAAGTCGGCCGTCTGATCGCATGCCGGGCAGGCAATGGTGCTCAGGTGGGTCGCCCCTCTATAGAAGATGGGCTGTCGGTAGACGTCGATCAGCGCCTGCGGTAGTGGCACGGCTTCCATGGCAATGAGGTTACGCGCCCGGACTGACATCGTCGGCCCGATACGAATGGTTGATCATCTGGCCTGGCACGCTTCGCCTTGGGATCATGGTGTAGGGCAATAGTTTTGTGATTCTGGGGCGTGGCTGTGGCGTGGTCGAACGAAGGTCAGAACGATTCGCCTGAGCTTCGGCGTAATCGTCCGCTAGTTCTCGCCCGCGACCGCCGAGAATGCCAATTGCGTCTTCCTGGTTGTGTTTTGGTCGCCTCGGACGTCGATCATCGGGCTAACCGCAAGTCGGGTGGCCTGGACTCGATGGACAACCTGCAGGCGGTGTGCCTGCCGTGTCACAAACGGAAAACCCATGGGGAGTCTCGTGCGGCGTGGAAGGTCAACCGCCGCGCGCTGATTCATCGTGACCATAAGAGAAAGCACCCGGGATACAGATGATTGATCCGTTCGTCACATTTGCCATCACTCTGATCAAGTTCGCGACCTGGGCTCTGCCGGTCATTATCGAGCTCGTCGGTACCTACTCGGCATAAGACTCTTGTCATTTAGCTCGATGCGCGCCGGTGGTGTGATCGCCTCGGTTGCGCTTCGGCTCATCCTCCGTCGTGCGTCCAAATGGTGGACCCCGTCTTCCGGTGGCGGGTTCGAGGTTCGAATCCTCGCGGAGGAACCGGGGAGAAATCCACGAAAGAGGTCACGCCGTGTGGATTGTCATTGCGGCCGTTCTCACGATGGCCGATCAGCTCGCAGAGATAAGGGCATTGCTCATGAGTAATCAGGAAAAGATCGACAGCGTCGCCGACGCCATTGCTGCGATCCGAAACACCGTCGTGAAGATTCACGACGAGGTCAAGAACTTGAAGGCCAACCCTCCGGCTGAGCCCATCGACTTCTCGCGCCTGGACGCGCTGGTTGGCAACCTGCGTGAGCACGCCGACGCGACCGATGGCGAGATCGAGGATCTTCCGGCGGCCTAGTCGCCGGAGTTGGGCCGCCGGTTGGCGGCCCAACCTATGGGACGTAGCTCAGTGGTAGAGCAGCGGTCTCCAAAACCGCCTGCGGGAGTTCGATTCTCCCCGTCCTGGCCACGGGCAGGGGTGCGCCTGCCAGTCCGAGTGTCTGAATCCGGATGAAAACAACGCACTTTCGCTATCAGCCGCGCAGTGCACGCGCGGCAAGCACTACCGGCGACGCCGTCAGGCGAGACCACCAAGACGAAGCCCCGGCAGGGAGACAACTGAATATGGCTGGACGACGACCAGGTCCGCCGCCCAAGAACCCCGATCAACGGGCCCGCACCAACAGCGACCCTTATATCGGTGGTGACGGCTGGACGGAACTACCCGATGAACCCTTCGATGGTGCGATTCCGCCCATCCCGGAGTGGGTGACGTGCAGTGACGCGGCTCGGATGCTCTATACCGAATTGGCGCAGCTGCCTCAAGCACGCTTGTGGGGCGCTGGCACCTGGCTTGAGCTGCACATGTCGCTGCCAGCCGCTAGCCGCTACCTGAGCACAGGGTCCAGCGAAGGATTGAAGGCGCTCATCTCGGCGTGGGGTGTCGCGCTCCGATTGACCGAAGACGACCTCACGAAGGCCCGAATCAAGATCGTCTCCGATGAGGATGACGACCCGGAGGCTCCCGAAGCCGTCGACGACACTGTGGTGTCTTTCGCTCAGGAGCGGCGTGCTCGGCTGACAGGTCGGGCGCGTGCCTCATGACGTAGTCCACCATCCGGAGCATGACCGGGACCGATCTCTGGGATGGCTGTGTGTTGCCTGGCTGGAGTTCTTTGCCGTGCATGGACCTGGCGATGTCGGCGGCGACCCGTGCGCGCCGATCATCGACGAGTACTGCGCATTCTTGGTCGACCTCTACGCCCAGGACGAGACTGGCCGCCGACTCTACGACCACGCCTTCCTAAGCCGCAGCAAAGGCTGCGCGAAGAGCGAAATCGCTTCGTTCGTAGGTCTTTTCGAAGGACTGGGTCCGTGCCGCTTCGCTGGCTGGGCCGAGGGCGGCGAGATCTATCGCGACCCCTGGGGGGCTGGCTTTGAGTACGTCTATGCACCCGGCGAGCCGATGGGCCAAACGCTCAAGAACCCCGAGATCCGCTGCGTAGCAACCGAAGAAGGGCAAGCGGGACTGGTCTACGACACCATCCTGCTCAACTGCACAGAAGGTCCGCTCGCAGTGGCGATGCGCCGCCGCGACGACGCCGGTTTGACGCGCATCCTCATCCCAGGCGGCGGCCGCATTCTGCCGATCTCGGCGTCTTCGGCGTCCAAGGATGGCGGCAAGGAAACCGTTGTCCTGTTCGACGAAACTCACCTCTACAACCGGCCCGAACTGCGCCAGGTCTACAAGACCTTGACCAGGAACCTACGCAAGCGCCGCAAGTCCGCGCAGACCTTCGCCTTGGAAACCTCGACGATGTATGCCCCCGGCGAAGACTCTGTCGCCGAGCAAACCTACGAGCTGGTCAAGGACGCCGTAGCGGGCAAGCTCCGCAAACATCCCCGACAGCTGTTCGACCACCGATGGGGCGACATTCGCCCGGACGAGCTCGACGACGAAGCCAAAGTCCGGGCGGCGCTGATCGACGCATACGGCGACGCCGCCGAATGGAACGACATCGACGGCCTGATCGAAGCAATCGCCGACCCTCGCAACGATGTCGTCTCCTCGTTCCGCTACTGGTTCAACTGTGCGACCTCGGCTGAGAACGCGTGGCTAGCCAAATACGAGTGGGACGCATGCGGCCCCGAAGTTCTGGAATTCCCGCCCATTCGGCCGCGCGACGTGATCGTTCTCGGGTTCGACGGCAGCCGTCGTCGACGGCGCGGCGTGACCGATGCGTCTGCGTTGATCGGGTGCCGCGTCTCCGATGGTGTGGTCTTTCCACTCAAGGTGTGGGAGCAGCCGCCGGGGGTGTTCGCCGAGGGGTGGGAGGTTCCCGAACACGACGTCCACGCAGCAGTCAGGCAGGCATTCGCCGAGTACCGAGTTGTCGGCTTCTACGCCGACCCCGCCCGCTGGGAATCGGTGGTCGCTGGCTGGGAGGCCCGCTACGGCCCCGGCCTGCAGGTGAAGTCGACAGGCCCCCATCCGATCGAGTGGTGGATGACCGGTGAACGAGCCCTCAAGAGCGTGAAGGCTCTTGAAGAGTTCGAAAACGCCGTGCTCGACCAGCAGCTGCGCCATACCGGCGACGCCACCTTGACCGCCCACGTTCTGAACGCTCGCCGCCGCATCACCACCAAAGGTGTCCAGATCGCGAAAGAACACCCAGACAGCCCCAACAAGATCGATGCGGCGGTCGCATCGGTGCTCGCATGGCAGTGCCGACTTGATGCTGTCGCGAAGGGGATCGGATTGCCGCGCAAACGTCGTGTCGCGGCCAGACTGCGTTAGAGACAACTGAATATGGCAGAAGAGGCAACCGCCGGGTCCGATTGGACACCCGAGCAATGGTTCGAACATCTCATGAAAAAGTTCGACGAAGAACTCCCCGAACGGCGAGCGGTCACCGCGAATACCCCCAAAACCAGGCGGGAGCGGTTGAGCTTGTTGTGGTCCTACTACATCGGCGACCCACCGTTGCCGACTGTGTCGGATAAATACAAGCCGACCTTCAAAGAGGTTATGCGAAAAGCGCGATCAAACTACGCGACGATGAGCGTCGATGTCATGACCGATCGCAGTATCCTGCAGGGTGTCACGACCGAAGCAGATAAGGACGTAGACGGCGACGACCTCGGTCGGCAGATCGCAGACGAGTCGGGTTTCGCAGCGCTGCAACGTGATCTGCAAACCTATCTATTCGTCCTCGGCGAAGCGTACGTGTCGATTGTGCCGCCCGCGCCCGACAGTGCTGACGAATTTCCACTGATGCTCGCCGAGGACCCGAGAAACGCAGTGGGACAACGTGATCCCCTCAACCCGCGCAAGCTCACCGCGTTCGTGAAGTTCTTCACCGATGACCTGGCTGATCAGCAGGTGGCGGTGCTGTTCGTTCCTGGCGTCCGGCACACGTGGCGGCGCGAGGTTGGGCAGTATTCGACAAGTTTCAAACTCGACGAGTGGGAGTTGGTCGCTACCGAATCGACGGTTGGCTTGGAACTGCTCGGGGGAATTCCTGCTGTGCGGTTCGAGAACAAGCTGAGCATGGGAGAGTTCGAACCGCACATCGATCTGTTGGACAGAATTATGGACGGGGTTTTTCAGCGCATTGTCGTCGGGTGGTACCAAAGTTTCCGGCAACGCGCGGTACGTGGAAACCTTGATGGCGCTGAGGATTTCAGTCAGGAAGACGATTCCGAGAACTTCATTCGAACCGTCTCTGATGATGAGCTGGTCGACCTCTTTCAGGCCGATCCGGGCGCACTATGGCTTGTGCCGGAAGGCGTAGATTTTTGGGAGTCTGAGCAAGCTGACCTGACCCCATTGATTACCGCGATCAGAGATGATGTCAAGGAGTTCGCCGCCGCGACCAGGACGCCGCTGCATATCATCACCCCGGATGCGGCGAATCAAACCGCAGAAGGTGCAAGCCTCATGCGAGAAGCATTGGTGGACAAGATTACTGACCGCCAGGCGCGGCAGACGAGTCCATGGAAACTGGTGTGGCAGATCGCCTTCGCGTTGGCCGCCCAGGAAGCCCGGACGCGGGGTGTGCGTCTGCTGTGGGCCAAGGTCGACAGGTCCAGCCTGCAGGCCCGCGCCGACGCGATCGCGAAGACTCGAGGAGTGCTTTCCAGGAAGCGCCAGTTGGTCAACATCTTGGAGATGAGCCCTGAAGAGGCGAAACTCAACGAAGCAGAGCTGATTCAGGAATCGATGTCGCTGGACGCTGGGTTCGGCGGATTTGTCGCCCCAGCCGGTGGTGACAGCGTTGCGCGTGCGCAGGCTCAGGACGACGCGCCGACTGAACCGGCGGCGGCCTGATGACGGTGTCGGCGGTGTTGCGCAGAGTGATCCTCTCGCGCGCGGCGCGACGCGACGCGATCATCGCGTCGACCTCTGCCCGGATCGAAGCGCGTTGGCGTCGAACCGATCCCTGGGACGGCGAGGCGGTGGGGGAGTTCGCGGCGGCCGCCGCTGAACTGTCGGTGGCCGCCCAGGGCGCAATGGTGTCGCTGGCAACGGCGGCTCAGCTCGTGTACTTCCGAGAGCTCGGCTTAGAGCTGGAGGACTTCTTTCCCGAGGTGCCGCCGGAAGTGCGGTTCTTCTCCGAAGAAGCCGCATCGCAGTTCGCTAAGCCGACGGTGGTTCTCTCTGGAGGCATTGAGTCGCAGCGGCTTTCGACAACCGAACCGTTCAACCGACCGGCTCGCCAGTACAGAGCAGCAGTGTCGACAGGAACTGATCCTGCGAAAGCTCTTGAAGCCACGATTCAGCGTGCGAAAATCATTGCAGGAACCAATTTGGCTCTTGCAGAACGAGAAGCCGAACATTTGATTCTCAAGGAAGCGACCCGGCAAGGTGTCGCTGTAATCGGATGGCGACGAGTCATCCATCCTGAAGAGTCGAAGTCCGGTTCGTGCGGGTTGTGCATCGCGGCCTCTGATCGCCTCTACACCGTAGAGGAATTGAAGCCTATCCACGATCACTGTTGTTGCGAAACTCTGCCAGTCACGGCCGATAACGACCCCGGGGACGAGCTGAACCGCGAGGATCTGAAACGACTCTACGGTGACGCTGGTGGAACTGGCCGCGAGCAACTGAAGCGGACACGCTACAAAGTCGACAACCACGGCGAACTGCAAGCAGTCCTGGTTCCGGCCCGCCGCGAAACAGTGCCCCGTGAACTCGCGACACAGCGTCAGAAACCTGTGGACCTGGACGCCTTCGCTCGCGAATTGAACGCACTCCCATAGGGACTCACAACCCTGAGTCCATTCCAGGCGGCCCGCCAGGGCGGCCAACACCCCACCCCGACAGGGAACAACTGAATATGAACGAACCGTCCTCGCGCCCCGATGCCAAGACAGGCGAGCCCGCCGACATCGAAACGCCGCCGGTGCCAGATCCGGACACCAGCCCCACGCCGAAGGTCGGCCGCCACGGCTTCCCGGAGGACACTCCGCTGGCCGAGATGAGCACTGAGCAGCTGGTGGCGTATTGGAAGCACCAGAGCCGTAAGCATGAGGCCAACGCCAAGGCTCTCAAGGACTCCGTCACTGCCGAGGATGCGCAGAAGCTGCGCGACCGAATCAGTGAACTGGAAAGCGCACAGCTGACCGACGAACAGCGCGCTCATTCCGAAGCGCTGGAAGCGGCGAAGGCCGAGGCGGCAGCCGCCGCCCGCGACGAGCTACTTCCGCAGCTGCGGGCCGCCGAGATGCGGGGTTACGCCTCGATCGTGTTGGCCGGAGCCAAACTCGACGGCTGGCTCGACACGGTCAACGCGACCGCCTTCCTCGACTCGGACGGCCATGTCGACGGAGACAAGGTGGTCAAGCACCTCACCGACATGTACGGCGACAAGCCGTCTGGTGTGGCCAATGCGCAGCGTCCGAACTTCGGTCAGGGCAGCACCTCGCAGGTCAAGAGCAAGCGCGGTGAGGGTGGGCGCGCCGAGGCTGCGCGACGGTTCGGTTCCGAGCAGACGCCGTGAATTTCTTCTAGTTTCCCCTGGAGGGGTTTGTAATGAGCAATATCGCTGTGCGCCAGACCGGTATCCGGTACGGCGATTCGCGGGTTTGGGTTTACGCCGATCAGTCCGAGCAGAGGGGCCGTGCCTCGGTCACTCTGGACATGTCGAAGTTTACGCCCGCAACCCATTACCCGAAGGGGTACCTGCCATCCGGCATTGTGCTGGGCAAGATCACCGCAAGCGGTTTGTACGGCCCTTATGACAACACTGCCACTGATGGCCGTGAAGTCGCGGCTGGTTTCCTTTGGGACGCATTTACGCCCACCGATACGACCGGCAAGGAATCCGCGCCTCTGTGGGTTGGCGTCGGCCTGATTCAGGAGAACAAGCTTCCTTCCGGGCATGGCCTGGACGCGGCTGCGAAGACCGATTTGGCTGGCTGGTTCAAGTTCTTCTGATCCGCCGCGCGAACAACACAATTGAATAAGGATTTCCATGCCTCTGATTTTTGACGGGCCGGTAACGCCCGATGATGCAACGTGGTTTGTGCGGCAGGTCCCCACGCCAGCGGATCATGTTCTGGCCCAGTTTGTTCCGGACAAGCTCGTCGAAGAGCAGACAGTGCGGCTCGCGAATGTGACGCGGGTGAATCGCACTGCCGTCTTTCGTTCGTTTGATGGCAATATCCCTCAGCTGGAACGAGATTCGTTCACCACTCGCGAAGTTGATCTGCTGCCGATGAGCGTGCAGGGCAACAAGGGCGAGTTGGAGCGTTTGCAGCTGGAGAAGGCCCGCCAGGACGGCGGCAACACGGGTGCGATCACCAACGCCATCTACAACGATCTCGAGTCCGGGGTGCGGGCGATCCGCAACCGTGTCGAGGTCGCTCGTGGCGAGCTCTTGACGACCGGCAAGATCACCCTGAACGAGAACGGGGTCAGCCTCACCGCGGACTATCAGGTGCCTGCCGATCACTTTGTGGCGGCCGCAACGCCTTGGACCACAGTCGCGACCGCGCCGGTCGTGACCGACCTGACCACCTGGGTCGAGAAGTACACCAAGGACGTCGGTGCCCCGCCTTCGGGCATGATCATCTCCCGCAAGATCGCCGGACTGTTGCAGAGGAACGCTGAGTTCCGGGCCTATGCGAACTCGGTCGCGGGCACTCCGCAGATCGTGTCGCGAACGATCGTGAACAGCGTGTTGGAGGATTTCAACCTGCCTCCGATCGCGGCTGTGTACGACACGGTGATCAACGTGCAGGGCGTCGATACCCGAGTGATCCCGGAGGATCGCGTGATCTTCCTGCCGCCCGCGAGCTCGCCGTTCGCCTACGTCGCTTGGGGGATCACTGCCACCGCCCTGGAGCTGGTCTCGGCCGCCCAGACCGACTTGAGCTTCGCCGATGCGCCCGGCCTGACTGGCGTCGTCATCAAGGATGGCCCGCCGTACCGGGAAACCACCGTCGTCGACAGCTTGCTGCTGCCCGTTCTCGAACGGCCGGAAGCGCTGATGGTCGCCGACGTCTTCTGATCACTGGTCGAGCAGCCGGGTGACCGCGTCGACGCGGACACCCGGCACAAATGGGGAAAACGCAATGCCACAACTGAATACCTATGTCCACGTCCAGGACCACACCGGTGAGAACCACGAGTTCGGTCCTGGAAGCGAGATCCCGGCTTGGGCCGCATCGGCGATCACCAATCCCGATGTGTGGGAGATCCCGCCCGCCACCGTTCTCGACAAGCCCGACAGTCTCGCCGACGAGCCGGAAACCGCCAAGCGCGCGCCCCGCAAGGCGACCGCGAAAGCCTCTGGCTAGTGGGCGATTACGCGACCGTCGCCGACGTCACGGCACGCTTCGAAGGCGAACTGGCTCCCGACCAGACGCCATGGATCGAGGCCCGCATCGCCGACGCTGAAGCGCTCCTGAAAGCCAAGGTTCCTAGCCTCGCCGCGTCCGTACTGGTATCGCCGGTCATGACCGCCAATGCGCGCCGGTTGGTCGTCGATGCCGTCCTACGTGTCATGCGCAACCCGACCGGCGCGCGCGAGCAGACCGTGGGACCGTTCCGAGTCTCATACGCACTTGGTGAAAATGCCGCAGCTGCGGTCTTTTTCACTGACGCCGAGCTTGCAGTCTTCGCCCCGCGTCGACGCCGTTTCGGAATGATCGGCGTCAAGGCGGGCCGGTGGGTGTCGTGATGGGATTCGGAGACACGATCACCGTTCTGCGTCGGCCCGCCCGGGACAAGTTCGGCGACCAGTCCTACGACGCCCATCACACCATCGCTGGCGTCGGAATCGACTGGGCTGCAACGAGTGCCGACAACGCCGCCGGTGAAGCACAGTTTCGCGCCAACATCGTCAGCGACGTCGTTCTCTACTGCCCGCGCGGGGCCGACATCCTGGCCTCCGACCAAGTAGAACTGCCAGACGGGCAGCTCTACTCAGTCGTCGGCAAACCCGCACCCTGGAAATCCCCGATGACCGGCTGGGCCCCCGGCGTCGTGGTGAACGCGAAGCGAGTGAGCGGATGAGTTCAAGCTTCGACTACGCCGGTCACCGAGACGGCGACGGTTGGCAAAACCCCGCCATCGCCGAAATCATGGTCGGTCCGAAGATGCGCAACACCATGCGCCGGATCGGCTACCAGGCCCAAGCCCTCTACGCAGGTCGCGCGCCTAGGGTCACCGGCCGCATGGCCTCCCACGTCCGCGTTACGACTCAGCTCGGCAGCGGCAACCTCGGTGCCAAGCCGGACCGGTGGGTCGCGATCGTGGAAGCAGTCACGAACTACTCTGCCGCCGTCGAGTTCGGCAAGGCCCAAACCGCAGCGAAGGGTCACCCTCGGCCCAAAGCCAAACGGCGTGTGACACCCGGCTCTTTCCCCGCTCGCACGCAAGGCGCGCACACCTTCGGTGGCGACAACCGTCGCGACCCGCGCGCGATTGTGGCATGGATCGAGGGCCATTGATGTTCCCCGATGCCGAACTGGTCTGCCTGAACTTGCTGGCCGACCTCGGCTACACATGCACGGGTTTGCCCGATGGTGAGCAGTGGCCGTCGCTGTTCCCGATCATCGCCGTCAATCGCATCGGGGGTGGCGTCGACGCCGAGGGAGTCACCGACAAGGCGTTGATGTCGGTCGTGGTCATCGACGACACCCGCCCCAAAGCCTGGGCCGCCGCCGGGCAGGTCCGCAAGCGCCTGCTGAACTCGGGCGGCACCGAGGTCGAAGGCGTTCTCATCGACGCTGCCGAGGAAGCGATCGGCACTACCCAGGTCCCCGACCTGACCGAGGACAACCGCTTCGTCGATGCCAGCTTCTTCCTCAGCTTCCGAGAGCAGCCCTAATGATTCGCTGCACACGATGCCGAGAACTAAAGGCGGCCAGCGAGTTCCACCGCAACGCGACAAAGGCTGGCGGGTTGGAGCGCCAGTGTCGAAGTTGTGCCGCAGATCGAAAACTGTTGCGCCGCTACGGAATCAGCCGGTCTGACTACAACAGCCTCGTGTCGGCTCAAGGCGGAAGGTGTCGCATCTGTATTCAGCCTCCCGCTAAGGGGCCCTTGGTTGTCGACCACTCGCATCGAGAACCGATGCGAGTTCGGGCGCTGCTGTGCGGCAACTGCAACACCGCGCTGGGGCTGTTTGGTGACAACTCGGTGGTGATGGCGCGAGCCGCAGAGTATATCGGGGCGCAAGACGCGTTCTGACAACTGAATAACAACTGAATATTTGGAGCCTGCTATGGCGGATTTTTCAACCATTCGTGATCTCAAGCAGAAACTGATCCGGAAGCCTTTGGCCGGAGCGGTTCTGCTTGCCCCCTACGCAACGGTGTTGCCGACAAAGTATTTCATCGGTGCGACTTCGGATCTGACCGACCTGAAGACGGCCGGTTTCATGAGCATCGGCCACGTCTCGAAAGAGAACGCGCCCACTTTCACACCGGAGGTTGAAACCTCCGAAGTAGAAGCCTGGGGCCTTCTGGAGTCGGCTCGTATGGACATGATCTCCCGAAAGACCACGATCGCCTGGACCGGTTTGGAAACCCACAAGCTGAACCTGGAACTGTGGTCGAACGCTGACCTGTCGAACGTGAAGTACGACGCCACCACCGGTGAGACCGCCTACGCCGATCCGGTGGAACCCTCCATCACCTATCGGCGCGCGGTGTTTCTCTCCGTCGACGGCGCGGGCGCGAACCGCATCTACATGATCCGCGAATGCCCCAAGTTCAGCGTGACCGAAGTCGGTGAGCAGCAGCTCAACCAGGAATCGGCGATCGAATACCCGATCACCGGCCGCGCGTTCGTCGACGACGTCGCCGGATACAGCATGCGATACATCTTCGGCGGTCCCGGTTGGAAGGCCCTCGCCGCCGACGCCGGTTTCGAGGCAGCGACCCCGTAATCGACCTCGAACTCCGCTCTGGTGCAGGTTCCTCCCCGGCCTGCACCAGAGCGGCCCTCTCGAACTGCCGGGGATAACCTCCAGGAGAAACCGATGTCGCCGTTCCCTGTCACTCTCACCGCGCCGGACGGTCGCGAATACCTCTGCTACAACGCAGTGGAACTCAATAATCTTGTATGCGCCGGGTATGTGCGGAAGACTGAACCTCAGACAGCGCGAGTCCCCGCCGAAACCGGAAATGACGGTGCGGGTAAGACCGGTAAGGCTGTCGTCGAATCGCGCCCGGTAGCGCGAGATCCCAAGTAGCACTGACAAACAACTGAATATCGGGGAGTAACCTATGGCTGCGAAGAAGACCGCGCCAAAGATCAGCCGCTGGGCCAAACTCAAGGCCGAGGCCAAAAAGAACTACAAGCCCGCTGAACCCTACGTTTTCGATGCCGTCGACCCGCCGGTGTTGATTTCCGCACCCGATTCCCTGGAACGCTCGCTGGCGCTGGTAACGCTGCTCGACAGCGCAGGCACCGTCGCGGTCCGTGACCTCGAATCGCTGATTCAGGCGCTGGTCGGTCGCGACGCCTTCCCATTGGTTTGGGACGAGATCCGCGATGAGCCGGTCGAAGTGACGATGGCGCTGGTCGAAGACATCAACGCCCACTTCGATGCCGCGCCGGACGAGAGCGCCGCTGAACTGCCGGGGGGAGAGCAGGACTCGTAGTACTGCTCCAAGAGCACTGCGAGTCCATCGAATGGGACCTCCACCAGTACTGGCAGATCGATCTAGTGGACTTCGTGCGCGGACACTACGGGTGGCCCAAGCTGTATCGCTTCCTGTCCAACCTCCCACACGGGTCGCGATATAGAGCCGCCCAGGACATGGACGAAGACCTTGCCCGCCGCATCGTCGACCTCGAAACACTGAGGGAGACAGCAGGTTTAGCAGAGGCATCCGAAGACGAGCCGTCTTTGCCTCGGGTGACCTCGTCAGCCGGATACAGCCAAGAAACCTACCTGCTGATGCTGCTGTGCGACTACGTCCAGCAGCTCACCTCCACGGTGATCGCGGTGAACCTGCCGAAGGGCAAGAAGCCCCCCAAAGTCCGGCCTCTCCCGCGTCCAGTATCCGCCGTAGACCGAGAACGAGCCCGACGCGAGAAGCAAGAAGTTGACGCCACCCTGGCGGAACTGGGGTTCTGACAACCGAATAGAGGATCGGAAATGCCATCACGATATAGCGCGGGCACCGCGAAGATCGCGATGGCTCCCGACGGCACCGGCCTCAAGCAGAAGTTCGAGGCCATCGCTCAAGCGGCCGTCGCTGGCGTCGTCGCTCACATCCGCCTCGAGGTCGACACCGCCGAGGCCCGCGCGGAAATCGAAAGTCTGCCCGACAACAAGCGCGTCAAGGTCGAAGCCTACGTCGACGAAGTCGCCCAGAAGCGGGCAGAGAAGCAGATCCGCGAAGGCTTCAACCGTGCAAGCACCGTCACCCCCACGGTCGACAACAACGCAGCCCGCCGAGCCGGGCGCACGGCTGGCGAACAGGTCGCACGAGGCCAAGCTGAGGGACAAGCACGCGCCGCTAAGCGATACGGCAGACGTGAGGGCCTGGTCCTCAAAGAATTGGCACGCTACCCGCGCCTCAACGACACCCAAAAGCGACTGGCCGAGGCGATGCAGTCGGCAGCCCGCCAAGTCGATCACGACAACGCCGCCGCCGGGCAAGCGGCCGCGCTCACCGGCGATGCACAGCGCCGTTATCGTCAGGTCAAACGGTTGCGGTTCCGCGCCGATGCGGTCTCCGGCAACACACCGGAACTGGAACGATTGCTACAAGGCGCGGTCAAAGCCGCGCGCGGCACCGAGCTGGAACGGCAACTCCGCGACGCGTACAAGAGTGCGCTGGGCGACGACCTCAAAGCGGTCAAGAACCGCACTGCTGGCGGCGGACGGAACATGCGCCGCTCCGAGCGCGCGCGCCTGGTCCAGCAGCTGCAGGAAGCACTGGCCTACAGCGAGAACGAAGGTACGGTCGGCGCGCTTCCCGGCCGCTCGGGTCGCCAGCTACTCACCCGACTGCAACGACTGCTGCGCGAAACCGAAGCCCGATACAACGCGGCCGCCGCCACCGAAACCTCCCTGCGGCAGAAGCCGCAGCAGTCAGCAGCTCGATACCGCGCCGCCCGCAAAGCGTTCCAGAAATCCAGCCCAGATCCTGATCCTGACGGCACCGAGATCCGCCGCATCTTCGCGCGCCCAGCGTCCTCCTCGGATCGCATCCGTGAGAAGGCCCAAAGCATCCTCAGAGACCGGCCGTTGGGGTCGGCACTCGAAGACGATCGGCGCGCCATCCGCAACGCCGCCCGGTCCGCCGAGCGCTTGGACAACGCAGAACGCGCCGTCACAAAGACCCGCGTCGCCTACGAGGCCGCGACCAACGCAGTCAACGCGGCGGAAGCCCACCATGCCGAGCTGCAGCGCAACTCCGCTGCCACAGCCGAGGAAACCGCGCGCGCCGAACGGACAGTCGCAGCGTTGCGTGCCCGCCGCGTCAGCACCGCCGAGGACTACTCCTCGGCCATGCTGCGCCGCGACTACTCCCGCAAAGCATTCCAGCGCGACGAAGGCACCCTCGACCGCCGAGTGAACCTACCGATTGCCCGCCGCATGTTCGAGGGCATCGATCAAGGCACCACCAAGGCTCTGAGCAACTTCACCGAGAAACTGTTGCTGACCGGCCGACTGCTCACCGCGACAAGTCAGGTCGCCGCCGGTACCGGATTCGCGCTGGCCGCTCTCGGCGCGGTGAATCTGGTGCCGCTGGTCGGTTCGCTGTTGCAGGCGGGGTCGGCCTTGGCAGTACTGCCCGCCCTCGCCACCGGCGCAGCTGCAGGTATCGCCGCCATCGTGGTCGGCAGTAGCGGCGTCGTCGCGGCGTTCAAAGCCGCCAGCCAACTGACCAAGAACTCCGAGGCTGACACCAAGGCCCGTGAGTCAGCCGCCAAACGAGTACAGCAAGCCCAGCGCTCGGTGGAGGACGCCTACCGGTCGGCCTCGCGAACGGCCGTGCAGGGGCAAGAATCAGTCGCCTCGGCCGAACGCAGCCTAGAACGCGCACAGCGCACCGCCCTGGACGCGCAGAAGAGCCTGAACGACGCCCGCAAAGCCGCCGCGCTACGCATTCGCGACGTCAACGACGCCCTACGTGGTAGCGCCACCTCGGAGAAACAGGCGTATCTCGCGACCCTGCGAGCCCGGCAAAACCTCGCCGAAGCCTTCTCCTCCGGCGACGCGGACGGCCTCGACATCGCCGAACTGCAGCTCGCCGTCACCGCCGCTGACGAGGATTACGAAGCCGTCCGCCGCCGCAACAAGCAATTGCGAGAAGAGGCCACCGAGACAAACCGAGCGGGCATCGAAGGCGACGAAGGTGTCGTCAACGCCAAGCGGTCAGTCACTGACGCCATCGAAGCTCAGGCCGAAGCGCAGCGCGACCTGCAACGCACACTGCGCGATACCGCTGAAGCCAACGCCGATGCTCAGCGCGGCATCACCGAAGCGCTGGAGGCGCAGCAGGAAGCGTTCGCCGCCGCGACCGAGAATGCATCGAGCTGGGAACGCAAGTACCAGGAAGCACTGAAGAACCTCTCGCCCCGCGCCCGGGAATTCGTGGAAGACCTTCGCGCGATGGGCGATTCATGGCGCGCGCTACGAACTCAGGTGCAAGACAGCCTTTTCGACGGTCTCGGTGACGAAGTCCAACTGCTCGGGGACAAGCAACTCCCCACACTCAAGGACGGGCTGACCGGGATCGCCACCGGCATCAACACGGGGCTTCGCAGCGCCGTGAGATACCTGACGACCGACCTCGCGCAAACCAACCTCGAAGCCTTCTTCACCAACACCAGCCGCGCCGCCGTGCTGGCAGGTGATGCGTTCGCGCCACTGACACAGTCACTGCTGAATCTGTCGACGACAGGATCGGCGTTCTTGCCTCAAATCCTCGGCGGCGTAACCGAGGTGATCGAGAAGTTCGACGACAAGATCGGCAAAATGCGGGCCAGCGGCGAGCTGGCCATGATGATCGACTCCGGCATCGAGAAGTCCAAACAGCTCGGCCGAGTGATCAAGGAATCCTTCGGAGTCCTCCAGGCGGTCTTCCGCGCAACGAGCAGCCAGGGCGACTCGATGCTTGACGGTCTGGAACGCCGTGTCACCGAGTTCCACCAGAAGCTGGATTCGGCTTCGGGCCAGAACTCGCTGCGCGCGTTCTTCGACGGCGCTCGCGACGCATGGAACGACCTCTACCCGATTCTCGCCGACGTCGTGAAAGTCATTGCCCGCGACGTGATTCCGGCCTTCCAAAACGTCGGTGGCCCGATCCTGAACTTGGTCGGATTACTGGCGAGCATGTTCGCTGCTGTCTCGGAGTTGATTCCGGCACTGGAGTGGCTGGTCACCGGCGTTCTGGCGATCAAAGCGTTCAACGCGGTCTCCGGCATTGTCACCGCCATCTCCGGCGGCTTCTTCGCAGCCTCCCGGAATGTGGATGTGTTCAACAACCGAGTCAACGGGATGGCCACCCGCAGCGGTGCGCTAAGCCGCGTCCAGAACACGGTGTCTGCGATAGGCGGGGGCCTGGGCCGCTGGAGCGGCATCATCGCTGGCGTCATCCTCACGGTTGGCCTTCTGGGCTCGAAAGCCTCTGACGTGGCGTCCAAGATCCAGTCCACCAAAGATGTGTTCCAGGGCTGGGCCACCAGCGTCCCGGATTTCCGTCGCGACCTCACCAACGCCTTGAACGAGGCGGACGGCATCGCCGACGAAAACGTGCGCGCCAAAATGGCCAACAGGTTCCGGGAATTCCAGAAGGGCTTCGAACAGCTCAAGAACAACGAGGTCAGTACCTTTGGTGTGCTGATGTCGGCGCTCGGCGCTGGCCTCACCTTCAACAGCGCAGGACTGAAGGGGACCGACTGGGACTACAACGCGGGCGGCGTCGAGTACGGCAAGAACGCGCTGACATCCCTTGAACGGCTACGCCTTCCAGTCACCGACATCAGCGACGCCCTGGTGGGCACCAACGCTCAGTTCGATGCATTGGTCGCCAAGGTCCGAGCGACCGGCACCGAAGGTGAAAGCCTCTTGCCGACGCTGAAATACCTGCGCGCGGAGTTCAACGACTCCGTGCGCGATGCCAGCCGGATGGCCAGCGCCTACGACAGCATCCGCAAGAACTCCACCGGCGCAGCGGACGCTGTCGACAAACTGACAGCAGCATTCGAGGCTCAGCGTCGCGACGCCACGATCCTCGAAGACGCCGAGCAGTCCGCCAACGCCGCCTTGGACAGCATCAGCGAACTCCTCAGCGGAAATCTGGTCGGCGACAACGGCGAACCCATGTGGCTGGCCAGCCTGATCAAGGCCAACGGCGAAATCGATACCCTAGACAACTCCGGCCGCCAGCTGCGCGACAGCCTCAAACAACTGTCCACCAGCTTCGCCGAAGTCGGTTCGGCCGCCTACGTTTCGGCCCGCGACGCTGGCAAGTCCGAAGCTGAAGCTCACGCAGCACGCATCGAAGCCATGCAGGGTCTACAGGACCGCCTTCGGCAGATGCTTGTCGACGCCGACGTTCCCAAGCAGAAGATCGATGACCTGCTGGCCTCGTTCAGGTTGATCCCTGAAGCGCTGGCGGACCCGCTCAAGGTCGATCTGGATACCGAACCAGCGAAGGCCAAACTGAACGACCTCGCCGAGCACGCCGCCAAGCTCGCCACCACCGACCCTGCCTGGTTCGGCGACAACGCCGACCCGTACAACACCGGGTTCACCGCGAATCAACGCGCAACGCTCGACAAGCCTTCCACCCCCACCGAAGTGCTCACCGACCGCGTCCCCAGCCTGGACAAGAGCGCACCCAAGATCGCGGCGATGTCGCGCGATCAAATGATCGACTTCCGCGCTCAAACCCTGCGCGCGCTCGCGAAGAACCCCAGCCCTATCGAGTACAGCAACCTGATCACGGAGCTGGCCGCCTACAACCGCGCTCTCGGCGTCGCACCGGGATACCTGGGCGGAATCGTCAGCAGCCGCAACCAACGCACCGCGCCAGGCACCGCCACGCCCACTACGCCGGGCCCGCAACCAAACACGCCACCGGCAACGACCGACCCGGCCACCACACCGGCCCCGTCGACGACGCCCGCACCAGATGCCGCCGCACCAGCACCGACACCCGCGCCCGGCACCGATACGCCCGCCGAAGTCGCCCCTGCCGCCGCACCGGACTTCACATCCAGCGCGACGAATTTCAGCGCCTTCGCCGACACGGTCTCAGGGGCGTACGACAAGCAGATCGCGCCAGCGCTCACTGGGATTGCGGACAAGACCGCAGCGATGGCCTCAGCGATCGTCGACGCTCGCAAACTCGCCGAACCCGCGCTCACCGAACTCGGCATCGCGGCTGCCGGACTGAACATCACCTTCACCCAGCAGATCGCCGAAGGCGCACTGGTCAGCTTCCAAAAGCTTCGCCCGGCAATGGGTTTGGACATAGCCGACATCACGTTGGACATGTTCCCCAAGCTCAGTACCGCTCTCGAAGGCTTGACCAACAACTTCAAAACCGGCGTCGGCGCGATCTGGCTGCACTGGTCCGGCGTCAAACGCGCGCTGGCCGAGCCCATCAAATGGGTCCTCGAAAACGTGATCAACAAAGGGCTACGGGATGCGTGGAACGCTCTCCGGCAGGTCATGCCCGACCTGCCGGAATGGACCATCACCGTCCCCACCATCGAGGGCTACTCCAGCGGTGGCCTCATCCCCGGCTACCGGCCAGGCCACGACGACCGCACGATCATGGTCGGCCCTGGTGAGGCGATCATGCGTCCAGAATGGGTCCAAGCAGTCGGGCCCGGCTACGTCCACGCCGCCAACCGCGCTGCCCGCTCCGGCGGCATCGGGGGAGTGCGCCGCTACCAAGACACCCTGCAGCGTTACGCCACCGGCGGCATCGTCGGCACCCGCGACCCCCTCGAACCGGTCCAGCAGTCGCTATGGGACGCGGTACGCGCAGCGTTCCCCAAGGCCGTGCTCACCAGCGCCAAACGCTTCGCGCCGGTCGGCTCCGGCTACGACTACCACATGCAAGGCCGCGCAATCGATCTCGGCGGCCCCATGGCTGAAATCGCGCGCTGGATCTACGGCAGATACCCGCAAAGTACGGAGCTGATCCACTGGCCGTTGCAAGGCTGGCAGAACCTCAAGAACGGCCGACCGCTGGCCTACGACCAGAAAACCAACGACGGCCATCGCGACCATCTTCACTGGGCAAACCTCGGCAAGATCCTCAGCGACGGCCGGATGATCTCCATGGCCGCCGGAAGCGGAACCTATCTGTCCGGGCTGCAGGACCAGATCCAAGACCTGTTGGTCAACCCGCTGATGGACCTGCGCGGCACCTTCCCCGACTGGGGAACCTCGCTGCTCGGCGGCGCATTGCCTGAAGCGTTCGGCGGGCGAATCATCGACGCCGCAATCCAATCGGTGCAGAACTCGCCCCTAGCAGGCGCACTACCTGGAGCGTGGAACCTCAGCGGTGGCGTCCAGCAGTGGCGGGGCCTGGTCGAGAAGATCCTGAAGGAGAAGGGCCAGAACCTCAGCGAGACCGACCGCGTCCTTATGCAGATGCAAAGCGAATCCGGCGGCAACCCGCGCGCGATCAACCTCTGGGACTCCAACGCCAAGCGCGGGATACCGTCCAAGGGGCTGATGCAGGTCATCGATCCCACGTTCCAGGCGTACAAAGATGCGGGCTACGAGGACATCTGGGACCCCGAAAGCAACATCAGGGCCGCCATCAACTACGCGCTACGCGACCCCAAATACGGGTCGCTGGCGGCAGCGTTCCAAGGCAAGGGTTACGACCAAGGCGGCATCCTCCCGCACGGCGGCATCGGCTACAACACCAGCGGCAAACCCGAGCTCGTGCTGACCAACGAGCAGATGACCAAGTTCGCGGAACTGATCAAGGCGTTGGCCAAGACCGCGCAGCTCACCGTCCCGGACCTCGATGGTGCCGACACCACGGGATTGCTCCAGGCCGCCGCCGAGGTGATTCCCCAGGTTCAGGACGTGCTGCGCAAGCTCATCGCCAAGGTCAGGCAGGCCCAAGGCGACGCCCCGGAGTCAGGCGACACCGAGCCCGAACCGCTTCCGATCGACAACGCCGACCCTCCTGCCTCGGACGCGGTCAATCCCGACGACTACACCGATACCCCCGTCAGCGACGAGGACCGGTACGGACCCACCAGCCCCAGCACCCCCGCCGCTGAGCAGTGGATGTCTCCCGAACAGTTCGTCAACACCTTCGGCCCGAAAGCGGGGTCGATCGTCGGTGACTTCTTCCAAGCCCAGTGGGACGGCGTGAGAAGCGACCTCGGATTGAGAGATTCCGGGTTCCTCACCAAACTCGCGCAAAACCACAACCAATTGCGCGAGGGCGGTAACCAGGTCGCGAAAGTCATTGAGCAGCACGTGCATTACCACGTATCGAACCTGGATGAAGCGATGAGGAAAGAACAGCTGCGTCAGCGGCAACAGGCGGCTGGCTACATCCGCAGATAGTACAGAACACCTAAAACTGAATAGCGACAACTGAATAGGACGACCCATGGCAAGAACACTTGTCGAAGTCGAGGGGTGCAACGGTCAATGGTTCACCATCTCGGGCATCGGCTTGGGCCAAGAAGGCGTATGGCTCGGAACAGACGTCGAAGGGCTCTGGGACGCGCCCGTCAAAACGATCTACGGCTCCCACGCTTCCCAGATCGGCAGCACATACTTTGCGAAACGGAATCTGCAGCGGGACATCGTATTCGGTGTCTCCATCGGCAACACCTCCGATAAGTCGTGGCAAGAGGCCGATTCCGATTGGCGCAAAGCGTGGGCCTACGACCGCGACACCCGGCTGTGGATCACGACCGAGGATTCACGGCGCTACCTGAAACTTCGCCTGGGCGAGCAGCCGCAGTTCACCCCGGAACGCGACCCCAACATGACCAAGGTCGAAAAAGTCGTGATGACCTGCGTGGCGGCGGACCCGTGGTGGTACGAGGACGACGCCACAGACGCGTTCACCGCGACCGGTGCCACCGACTCCGGCGAAGTCACGATCTCCAACCCCACCGACACCGAGATCTGGTTGCAGTGGATTCTGCAAGGTCCCGGCCGCTGGGTGGTCCCCGACTTTTCGTGGGGCGACAACAGGTTTCGCCGCGACGAGGAAGACAAGTACCGCAAAATCTCACTGCCGCTAGCCAATCCAGATCAGGTTCTCTGGGTAAACACTGATCCGTTCGAGGATCAATTGCGCGACATGAACGGCTCCCAGGTGTGGTCGCTCATGAATGGCGTCAGCTTCATGTACCCGCTGCCAGCGTGGACGCCTGAAACCAAGGTCCCGGTCTCAGTGACCCAAACGCAGGCCGGAGCGGGCCTGCAAGTGCGCTGCCCGCGCACCTGGTCGCGGCCGTGGGGGCTGCAATGAACACCAGCATCGACACGATCGATTTCGACGCCATCTTCGCCGAGCTGACCCATGCCAAGCACCTCGAACGCGAAGCCCGCCTATCGCCCGCATATGTGCGTTTCTGGGACGGCGACTGGAATTTGCGGGGCCCGGTCAACCGCATCAATTCAGCAACCGTCATCGAAAAAATGAACGAAACCGGCACCGCGACCTTTGACTTGCCGATGGACTATTGGATGTCGGAATGGGTCATCGATGTCGACGGCCGCACTACCGACAATATCCACTGCACAGTGGACCGCGACGGCGTCCGCTGGTCCGGCCGAATGGAATCGTTCACGGTCATCAAGAACGACGACGGAACCGAATTCCTCCGCATTCTTTTTCGCCACGACTATGAAGAGCTCAAGCACGTGTTGGTGTATGCCAACCCCTTTGTCTGCCGCCCCATCCTTAATTGGATGGGGCGGCAGGCAAAGAGCCTGATTCCTTCCTCCCGAGGTGCAATTTCCAAAATTGTGGCTCCTTTTCGGGCCCGCTAAATGGGCATGCAAACTTACCGCCCAACTGGCCATTATGCGCCTTATGGGCGGATGGTGGATGCTTCCGCCCGACCCCCTTGATCCCGCCGGTTGGGAGAATTTCAGACCGGAGAACTGGTCAATGGTCGTCGCGCCAGGAGCAATCGGCGAAGACCATTCTCCGCTCGCCCTGGTCTATTCGCGGTTCAAATCCATCCACGACTGCACGCGTAAAGTTGTCGAAGACGCACAGCTGATTTGGACGTTCCGCAGATACTTGCCCGGCGACGAGCCGCCATGGCCGGGCGCGAACTTGCGATTCGGCTGCTTGGTCATCGACCTCGTCGACAAGAGCGGGGCCACCTCCACGGCAGGCACCAGCTTCGGCGGTGACCTTTTCAACGGCCTGACCAGGGAATGGATTCCGATCGGGGAAAACGGGCTGGGGGAGACCGTCGAAATCATCGACGACCCCAGCACTCCGCAGGAGTACAGCGACCCCGGATTCCTGGGCACCCTTCCCGAAGCGCCATGGGTGATCTATCGAGACGGAATCCACACCGGAATTCAAAGTTCGGAATTCACCTACAAACCAGCAACCGATGTGCGAGTCGTCGCGGGCGGGCATTCGATGCCTGGAGTTGTTTGCCCCCTCCCCTGAAAACGGGGAGGGGGCAAACGACGAATAGTCAACGAAGCCATTTCTGCCGGAATTCGCCTGGTCGGCGCGATCCTGGGCGCTATCCCTGGCGTGCCTGACCTCGGGGGTGTCGCTGCGGAATTGCTGGAGCCATTGTTCAGCGACGTGCTGTTCGCATTCGGCGCGCAAGGAATCCCGGGGAGAAAATCGAAACTCGGGTGGTCCACCTACGGCGAACACTTCTGCGAAGGCGGGGACCGCGCATACTCGCTAGCTTGGCTAATTGCCATGCGCACGGGCAAATGGGTGACCCGCCAGCAGACCAGCCACGAAGTCATTGTCGCTGACGGTGCACCCTACCGAATCGGGCAACGCGGACTCGGCCATTTCTATCTCGGCGACCGCGTCGGCACCACCGTCCGAGGAATGAAACCCGGCCGCGTGTTCGTCGACCAAGTCAGCGAAGTCGCATTGGCCTGGGACCGCGATACCGCGCCCGTCTGGCGAATCACCATCGGGCACCGCGACGAAAAAGACCCGGTCATCAAAGCCTGGGAACAACTGCAAGAAATCCTGAGTATTCTGCAAGCGCTAGGAGTGCTGTGAACAACCCCGCCGAAGAGGAAAAGCGACGACAGATCGACGCCCTCAAAGCCACCCTGGTAAGCGTGCCCGGCATGGGCACCTCACCGGCGATCGTGCCACCACCGCTGGCTGAACAGTGGGCAGGCCACCAATACGAACTCGGCGTACGGGTACACCCCGAGCTGGCCACCAAAAAGTTCCAACACCCCTTCCGTGGACCCCGCACCGCATATAACCCCGCCGGAACCTACGTCTCACCCGACGAACCCGAGCCCGAGCGGTTCGCGATCCCCAAAGTCTCGGACTACACCCGCGACGAACGAGAAGGACTGATTGCGCAGCTGCGCGAACTCGGCGACATCCAGGACAGCACCCCAGAACCCAACGTCGCCTTCGTCATCGACAGCTAATCATCTGTCCCTGACCCAGAACATCAGGAACAATTTTTCTTAAGCCCGCCGCGCCCCGAATGCGTGCGTGCGCGGCGAGGCAACAACTACATACGAGGAATGTCATGAGTGATCCACTGTGGCTGGCCGACGTGCTGCGCGCCGAGGGCCTGCAGGTCGTCGAACATGAGGGCTGGCGGGAACGGGGGCACGGCGACTTCCGTGACCTGCGTGGCGTGCTCTGCCATCACACCGCCGGAGGTGGCACCCGGGACTGGCAGATCGTCCAATACGGCCGCCAGGATCTCGCGGGTCCGCTCGCTCAGCTCGTCCTGGAACGGGACGGCACTTATCGCGTGATCGCCGCAGGCGTGTGCTGGCATGCAGGGCGTGGCAGCCACCCCGGTTGGCCCACCGACGACGCGAACTTCCACGTGATCGGCATCGAAGCGGTCTCGCGCGGCGACGGAAGTGACTGGACGCCAGCACAACTGGATGCCTACAAACGCGGCTGTGCGGCGATCCTGCGGCACATCGGGCGCACCGCCTCCGATTGTGTCGCGCACCGCGAGTACAGCAGCGAAGGAAAGATCGACCCGGCCGGGATCGACATGGATCAGTTCCGGCACGAGGTACAGGCCATCATCGACGGCACCCCAGGAGGGACCATGGCAGCGCTCGAAGAAACATTCGTGAACTTCCGGGGTGACACCGTCACCCTGGGCACCGCGATCCGCTACATCGACCAGTACGTCAACGAACTGCGTGAACAGATCACCGGCCCCATTCCGATGGAGGGCTGGCCCCAGCTCGGTGACCTGACCCTCGTCGACGCCGTGGCTCTGATCGGCGCGGAACTGAAGATCCCCGGCTTCACCGACCCCCGGACGAAGTCCGCGTAACCGCCTCCACCACAACTGAATAGAGGAACCATGCTTACCTTCACTCCCGTGATTCGTGACCGGATCTACGCCGTCGTCGGCGCGGTCACCGCCCTGCTCGTCGCGATGAATGTCCTGCCGCTGGACGTCGAGTCCGACGTGGAAACCGTCCTGAACTCGGTTGGCGGCGCGGTCTCGGCGGTTGCACTGCTCATTGCCAAGCTCAACGTCAGCTTCAGCGACCGCGACCTGAAGCGATAACCGCATGCTGCCCGCGATCTTGGCGACTGCCGCCACTGTCCTGAGCGCGCTGGCAGTCGCCTTGATCACCTACTACGGCGGGCGACTTCCATCGCTGGAAAGCCAGCGCTCTGATTTCAATTCGGTCGTACAGCCGTTACGAGACGAAGTTCGCGACCTGCGTGAACGAGTCGTGCAACTCGAAACGAAGCTCGACGAGACCAACCGCAAGTACCGCACGGCCTTGAAGTACATCGACGCCTTGCTTGAGCTGTGCTTGCCGCCGGTCCCGCCCGTTCCGGCGGAAATCTTCCAAGACCTCTGACCCAGAAGGCTATTCATGCTCCAAACCACTGTCATCGTCGGCCACGCATTCGGCGGCAGCGAAATCCACGTGCCCGGCTTCGTGCGTATCGACGAGATGCGTCAGATCGACGAGTACGGACGCGCAGAGTTCTATGTCGTCTACGACGACGCCGATCTCGATACCGTGTACCAGGTCGGCATCAGCAACCGCAGTGACGGCCCCCCACAGCAGCTGCAGGAGCCGCTGTACCCCCTCGGCAAGGCCCGATCCCTCGGCGGCAGTTGGAGCTACACCTACTACTGGGTGACACCGGCTCCGACGTGGCAGATCGAGAAGACCATCGTTTTCACCGGCCGCCCGTGGAATATGACCTTCTACGTGCCCGGCTTCCTGGGCATCGACGGAGTTCGCCAGGTCGAGAAGAACAGCGACCAGATCGACGTGGTGGTCCGCTACAACGCCGCGTCCAACGAGGTCCACAAGCTCCACGTCGAGGTTTCAGGCAGCAACCGCGAACTCCCTCCCGGAACCATCGACCTGGGCCTGATCTACCCGTACGGGCTGTGGCGCTACATCCGGGCCACGCACGAAATCCTTCCCGCAGCAGCCTGATTCGCGCCTCGCCGCTCGTGCCGACGAGCGGCGCGGCTTTGGACCATCGAAAGGGGAGTGTGAACAGTGACCTACCCAGGCGGCTCCCCAACTGACGGCGCGTGGGTGATCGGCTCCAAATACGGGTCCGACATCACCAAAGAATCCGCCATGACCACCATCACCGGCGGAACCCTCGGGCCAGCAAAATCAGCACAGAACACCCTCAAAGCCGTAGACAAAGCGTTTAACGATCGCCTCGACCAGTTCCGAGACGCGCAATTAGATTTGACAGATCGACTAGACCTTCTGGAATCGGTCTCGGGTTACTGCTCCCTCTTCTTGTCGAAAAATTGGAACCTGCGCGGCAACGGCGAATTCAGGCTACTGCCATTCGATACACAACTCGGCCCACGTAAAGGCACGAGCCTGGCAGCGTCCGGCATCAAGCTCGGCGGAAAAGGGCTGTGGCGCTGTGACGCTCACTTGACTTGGTATCCCGCGCCGAGCGGATGGGGCCAAGTCAATACACCTGCCGCAGCCCGCGTCACGGTCGTTTACGCAGACACTTTGAGTATCTATACCGAGCGCCGGTACGATATGGTGATCACCCCGTACGGTGCTGAGACCGCCAGCTTTAGCCACACTTTCGTGATTCCCGATGACGAGAAATTCATCGTAAGGCTTGAGGCAGGCCACACACGCGATTGGCACATGCTCTACGGCGGCACCGTGAGATCGGCATTGTCGGTCAACAAGTGGGACACAGGCACCGTGAACAACGTCAACCTTCCCACGGCCCCCGATGGCGGGAACCTGGGATGACAACCCCTCAGCAACCGCCACCCGAGAACGCCTACGTCGTGGGCGATAAATACGGCTCCGACCAAACCGAGCAATCAATCAGAACCACTATCACCGACCGCGATCTGGCAACCGCTAAAGAAGCCCAGATCGCCTGGAAGGGCCAGTGGGAAGACAACAGCGACCGCCTGGCGTTCGCCATCAACGGTCAGCAAGCCCAGAGCCAGCGGTTGGCGCTACTGCAGGACATCGACGGATACGCCTCGGGATTCATGGGTCAATCCTGGACTGTCTCACCCTCGACCACAGTGCAGATACCGTTCAACCGACAGCTCGGTCCGCAAAAGAAGGCCGAAGTCGCAGCAGACGGGCGGCTGATCCTCAAAGCAGGTGGTCTGTGGCGAATCGACGCTCACCTCACCTTCTCCGGATACACCCTGAACCAAACGATCATGCCCATCTCGACCCCGCCCTACTTCATCGTCATACAAACCTGGGACCCGATCTCGGCGAAGTTCTGGCTGGAAGTGATGAATGCCCAAGGCCAGCACCTCACAGTACGAGCATGCGACGCGCTCCCCAACGTGGCGCTGTACGGCGCAAACACTTCAGAGATCGTTAACAATCCCGCATCGGTAGCCTACAACCACACATTCGTTCTCGAAAATATGCCCAGCCCTGACGATTCCACCGCACCGGATCACTGGGCATATGTGCGCCTGACAATGCGGTATGAACCAATCGCCACCGGCCAATTCGCCTCCGCATACTGCAAACTGACGGGCGGCACCAGGTCTTCCGCGCTGATCGCCGCTCGCTGGTCGCGCGACATCGAAAACATCCGATACGAACCCAACGTTCCGAACGGCGGGAATCTCGGGTAACCCATCGCCCACAACTGAATAGAAGAGTGCCGGAATGCCCATTGGCCGACAACCCCTGCGCGACAAGCTCATTCTGACTCTCGGCGCGGATCTCGTGCACACCATCAAGCTACCCAACGGACGAACATTCCCCAGCGGAACTACGGCTGTGATCAGGTTCTATCCGCCCGGCAAAACCAACACGCTCGTCAGCATCGCTGAATTCCCCGCCATCGTTTTTCCGGACCGCGCGGAATGGCGCGTGGAATCCGAGCTCGCCGACCCCGTGCCGGACCGAGCCCACTACCGCATCTACGTCTCCTACCCGGAAACCCCGCGCCTGGACCACTGCTGGGTCATCGGCGACGTCAGCCGACAGCAATAGCCCTCGCAGACACAACTTCATAGGACTCACCATGGCAATCGCATCCGCAGCCACCCGCCAAATCCTGGCCGAGGCATACAAGAACATCGGCGCGACCGGCAAAGCGTGGCTCGCCCTCCACAATCAGGACCCAACCGACTCCGGCACCATGGGCGAACTGGTGGGCGGCAGCCCGGTGTATGAACGCGTTGAATTCACTTGGGCCTCGGGAACCGGCGGCACCATCACTGGCCCGCCGGTGACGATCAACACCCCCGGCGGCCCCGTCACCCACGCATCGCTGTGGACGGCAAAAACCGGCGGCACATTCATCGACAAGTGCCCGCTGAACCCGACCCAGAACCTGGGCGGCGCTGGGCCAGTGACGGTCACGCCCGTTTTCACGCAGAGCTGACCGTATCTGCCCTTGCGGCCGACCCCACGGAATCGCCATGACAACCTATGAGCCGCCAACCGGAACCGAATCGGTGGCTGAACCGCCGACCGGCACCGAAATGACTCTGGATGCCAGCAGCGTTCCCTTCTACCCACCCGAGCTACAGGCCCGCTTCAGCGCGTACGGCGACCTCCGCACGCCCACACGCGGTGCGGCCGCCGCCGCGCTGTCCGGTGTCGCGCAGCTCGTGCCAGCGACCAAACCCAGCGTTCAAGCCGAGCTGTCGGGTCAAGGCATGCTGCTGGTCGCCACAGCACACTCCCACGGGTACTTCTCTGGCACAGGCGAACTCGCCGCAACCGCCATGCCCCGTCCAAAGGCTCACCAGACACAGGTTGGTGTGCTGACCGCCAACGCTCGTTCCTTCGGCATCGCCGGACACTCCAACAGCGGACAACTTCACGCCGTCGCTATCCCCACATCTACAGCGCGTTTTGACGGCAGTGGAACTTCCGCAGCGACCGCACGCCCCGGATCGATCGCTGCAGCAGGAGGCTTTGGCGTCTTGGCGGTGAACGTCGTGCCGCCGGTTGTGGACAACTTCAACCGCGCCGCCCTCGGTGCGAACTGGGTTCCAGCTACACCGGCACCGATCATCGTAGGCAGCAGCAAGGTCCAAGCACCGGTCATTGAGGACGCCAAGACCGTCTCCCCAGCTCGATGGGTCACGCCCCGCTACACCGACCGGCACGAAGTCGCGTGCACGGTAGTAACTCCCACCGGCACGGCACGGCTCTCGCTTGGCATGACGATCTATCTCCGTGCCACTGCGAACTCCCTCACCCGGGTGGAAGCCGCCTTCACTGATACGCGGGTCTCGATCCAAACCCGCGTCAACGACACGGTCGTCGAACGACACGGCGTGACACTGACAGTAACTTCAGGAATGACGTTTCGACTGACCGCCATCGGCACCACCTACAACCTCTACGTCGGCACCAACACCACACCAACCTGCACCTGGACCGACACCAACACCATCCCCATCGGACCAGCGAACCGGAATACCGGGTTCATGGTGATCTCTGATGACGACTTCTTCAACGGCCTCGGATACGGCTGGGCGATCGATGAGTGGAGCACCAAAGACATCTAGCCCGAGTGCCTACGCTGGCTTCCACGTCAGGCTGAGTGGATTTCGAATCTCGGTCTCGGTGAAAGGCCCAGCCTTAGCCCGCTGCCCAGCCATCACCTGGTACGACTTCGACCCTGCAGGGACGTTGGGAATCGTCCAACTGAACACACAGCCCTGTCGGCCGGTTACCCAGCGCCCACCGCTGAAGCTGCCGCCCGCCAGCGTCTTGCCCTCGCCGTCGATGACCGTGATGGGGCCGCCTTCCTTGATCGGAGAAGATCGGAAACCTTCGCAGCCGACTCCGGCGGCCGCCGACTCTTTGGGGCGCTGAAGATCTTGAACGTTGACTTCCTGGTTTTCGTACGTACCCGAAACGGTGAACGTCTCCACCGGGTTAGCTGCGTCGGACGAGCAACCACCAACCAACACGGAACTGGCTAGCAAGGCTCGAACTATGCTGCGGCGCATCATGTTTCCTCCCACCATGGCATCGTGGCAGACAGTTCGCGCATTGTCTGCCTGTATCAGATCTGCACCTTGGCGGGAATCAACTCGGCGGCTTCAAAGACGAACTCTGCCAGCCAGCGACTTGCCACCGTCCGGCCGGAAATGTCTGCGTCATCGGATCACCTTGACCGTGGGGGATTTCAGAAGCGGTTTGTCTTTTGGGCCTTTGACGAAGGGTTGAATCCAGAGCGGCTTCCGCTGGCTATGGCGCGGTCCACACGCCTGCTGCCGCCAAAAGCCGCCTTCGGCCTTGCCGACCCACCAACGGTGGGTGTACTCGCGTGCGGGGCGCTCATCCTCGTTGAGAGCTCGCCCGCCGGTTTCGGGGCCTGGCCGAGGCTGAACATCGACAACCTGCACATACTCCAATGTCTCAGTCGTGGCAGCAGAGGGGAGCAGGCCGCGTTTCGGGGCTTGTGTTTTGAGAGCGTGCGTGGAGGCCAGATTCTCTTGGCTGGACAGGAGCCAAGTTGCGCCGATGAGCGCTATGACGTGTTTGAGCCCATCATCGCCATGCCCAAGCTCACGAGCAAGGGCGGCAGAATCAATCCGGCCTGCCTCGATGTGGGCGTCGTAGATTGTGAACCCTTCCGAGACCCACAGAGGCTTGCTGTCGAAGCGCACGCCAGGGTTCAGCTGGTCATCGGCAAATTCAAGCATCCGAGACAGAAGGCTGATGGAAAGAGTTTGGCGTTCCGAGCCTGTGAACATCCAGTACACACCGTCGAGAGTCATCGACTCCTGACGCCCCGAAATGACCACGCCAAGTTCGGCGGTTACTGGCTTCGACCACAACAGGAATCCAGTCTCGGAGGGGGCAGCAACAGCCGGGGTCCACGAGGGAACATCAAGGGCCGCCCCTCGCACGAACTCAACCATCGATGGATTCACCCAGTACAGAGGCGCTTCGGCCAACATGTCGACACTCGCTTGAGTCTCGGCCAAGCGTGAGGCGAGCCATTGCGCTGCCTCGGGAGATGTGTCTCCGGCGGCAGACTCCACTGACCACGCGGCCGTAACGCCTATCGAATCGATCAGCCGATCGCGCAGGTACGGGACCCCTGCCGCAGTCCACGCCCGACTCGCCTTGCGCTTTCCCACAGTTTCACCTGCCACTCTCAGGCACGCTGGCCACGTCGATCTCACGAGGGGCCTGAGCATTGATCAACGCTCTGACCTCGGCGGGCAGATGGTCGATCGCGTCGCCCACGTAATGGAGAACGGCCTTTTCTCCCAGCTCACCCGGATGATTCCAACGACGGCCCACGACGAGGACATGACTCAGCGTCCAACCCCGAGCGCCATCGCCGACCCAAACGACCGTGAGTTCGTCCGCGTCAACCTCCAGCGTGGGGTTGGTGCACTTGAAGGCGTTGGCGTGGACGGGGGTTTCGGTCGGTTGAAATACCAACGTCAGTTCCTGGCGACGCATGCGCATGTTCATTGGCTTCATGAGGCTGACTCCTGCTCATCGGTAGAGGACGAGGGAACTGCGGCGGCGCGCAGCGCGGCGGCATAGCGGCCGTGGTATCGGTTGTGCCGCACGCCCTTCGGTGTGACCTTGTACGCCTCTTTGAACGCTGCATCCAACCGCTTGGTGAACTCTGCCCCATGCCAAGCTCGGGTGTCGGAACGATCTTGTCCGACTGCGATGTGCGTCAGCTCGTGGACCAAAGTCTCACGGGCATCGGCTAAGTCGATGCCTGGCCAAGTCGCAACGATGATCCGGTTCTCATACGGATACGCCAAACCGAATTGCGACCGTGGCATCGATTTGCGTCGGCTGATCGCAAACTCCGGCGGATTGCGATACAGGCGGCCGCTCAAGCCCCCGAAAGCGCGCAGTCTAATCAACCGCTTGAACTCGTCGCGCAGATCGACACCCTCGACGGTGTAGCGCTCGGTCTCGGCGTCCTTCTGGCGCTGCCGCGTGGTGGCGGCCTGTTTCCGCTTCCCTTTGGCCTTCTCCGCCGACCTCGCAGCACTCGCCGCACGCTCACGCTCCAGCGTGGGCGCAACGCGTTCGACAAGCTCGCCAGCTGCCTCTGAGCACGGCAGGCAGTAGCGGACGATGCTCTTCAGTCGCGGTCGGCGTGACCCCAGGACGCCGGGGTGCTTTCCGTTCGGGCATTCCCAGCGAACACGTTTCGATTCAGCCATTGCTAACTTGACTCCCCGGCTGCTCGGCTGTTGTACGGGCCCACGCCCGAAGTGCTCATCACACCATCCTCGCAGTGAGCGCGACCGAACACTCAGGATGTCCACTGTCGCTGGATGTACGGGTGGAAGTGGCCGTCTACGCTCGCCTCTGATGCAGCGGCCAGATTATCGATTTGGACTACGCTGCGCCGCGAAATCCCGCCTCTGGCGGTGCTCGACTGGACTGCGATGTACGGGTGTTCGCCGGGGACCGAAGTCCCCGGCGTGGATGACCCGGGTAACGGCCTGCAGGATCAACCAAACCCCTAATAGGAACTTCCCTGGAGTGCGTGCGATGCACAGGGAAAGCGCCGGGGCGAAGGGGATGTGATGCCCCGGCACCAAGCGAACCTATCAGCCGCAGCGGACGGCCGTGTTCCACACCATCTTCAGTTGTGCTGGGGGAACCGGCCGGGCGCAGTCAAGCGGCGGACGGAACCACGTCCAAGGCCACCGGCGCGAGCGGTTCGGACGCTGGCGAGACAGCCACATGCTTGCCGATCATGGTCGCGTACTCGCTGGATGCGAAGGCATGCATCACAACGACGGCGGCGATCATGATTGGTGCGACGGCGTACTCCACCAAGCTCCACAGGTTGCCCGAGCCGACCTGCGGACCGACATTCAGCAAAAGCGCCAGCATCAGCAAGATGAACTCGACAGCCCAAATCTTCTTCTTCGCCAGGGTGTGGCCTTCGCGGGCCGCACGGGTGGCCAGGCGCATCATCGCGATCAGGGGCAAGGTGATCATCGGCTCGATGAGGAAGGCCAGCCAGTAGCGCGGCTCCGCCATCGACACACCCGACATCATGTTGTGCTGGACGTTGAACGCGCCCCAGATCACACCACCCCACATCACTCCATTGAGAATGCGGCTGTCGTCCTTCGAACCTCGGAACAGCTCGCCGACACGAGCGGCCGGATTGGTGAGTCGTTGCTGTTCAGCCAGTGCGTCAGCGTGGGCTTCGACCAAGGCGATCTCTTGGCGGCGGCGACGCTCAGCATGCTTGAGCGCATCCTTGGTCTCGATGAGGTCCGCATCGCGCCGCAAGGCTCGTACTTCCTCGGCGACACGGCGGTTGTCATACAGCTCGGCAGTCGAAGGGGCTTCGACGAAAGCGGAATCGACGGTGTCCGCCAGACGCTGGCGTGCCTGCCGCTGTAGCTCGGCGAAGTCGTGGTCAGAGGCGAACGGATTGTCGAATCTCGCGCTCCGAGACCGGTCGAGAAGTGCTTGAATGGACATACTGGGAAGCTCCAATCTTCCTGGTACGTGCGCCCTCATCGGACTGCAATCCGGTGGGGGCGTTTTGATTTGGTTGTCGATCGGCGAAGGGACTTGCTTCGGCCGAGCGTGTTGCTATCGCGTTCATCAGAGCATTCGACCGGATTTTGATCAACAGGGTCGGTTGCCTCCCCGCGACGCGAAACCCCAGGTCAGCGCTGCGCTGTTCCATCCGTGCCGAGGGGCTAGCAATCGATGGGCAGCGACCGAAGTGGACCCGGCGAGACGGTGCGTTTTACCGAGTTTTTGCCGAAACGGCGTCGTGGCGGATTCGGGTCTCGACTGCCGGGAATCGAGCGAACGGGGAGAAGCAGAAAGGCCCTGACCATTCCTACTGGTCAGGGCCTTTCTTGTGTCTCAACCAACACGTCGGGGTGACAGGATTTGAACCTGCGACCTCTTCGTCCCGAACGAAGCGCGCTACCAAGCTGCGCCACACCCCGTGAAGCGAACCTGGAGTAGCTTACAACAGCGCGGGGGTAGGAGTTAAATCCGCTGGTCACGGGGGTGATTTGGGCGCTTGGTCAGGTGTTGTGCGGGCGGATGCTGGCGAAGATCCGCTTGGCGGTGTCCGGGTCGACGGCCTTCGGGACGCCGATGTCCGCGGCGATCACCATGACGAAGGTGCCCTGCTCGGCGGGGGTGGCGAAGGTGTAGACGGAATACTCCGAAGCGCAGCCGGGGTTCGGATTGGGCACCCGCCCCTTGGTCTCCACGAAGACGCCGTTCTGCGTGCCGTCGTAGGAGGCCAGCGGTTGCGGCGCACCGGGGCTCGCCCCGCCGGCGTACGCCTGCGCCGCCTTGGCTCCGAGTTCGATTGCCGCACCGGTGGAATCGGCGTTGTCGGATCCGGTGAGCAGCGAAATCGTGCGCGTCGATCCGGGGCAGTAGTCCTTGCCCTCCGTCGCCATCCCCTTGCCCATGACGGTATTGGGCGGCGCGCCGAACTTGCCGGTGACATCCGGCGCGGCCACGGTCCAATCCGCGGGCACGTCGTACGCCGCGCCGCTGTCGGGCGCCAGCACCACCTGATATCCCGGCACCAGCGGCTTCTCGCTGTTCGCCGCCGCGGTCGGCGCCGCCGCCTTCGGCTTCGCGGCCGCCTCCGGCATCGTCGACAACGCACTCACCATCCCGGGCAGATCCGCCCCGGCCCCCTCCGCCCCGTCCCCATGCAACACAACCGCCGTCCCCCCACCGACCAGCACCAGCACCGCCACCGCGATCCCGACCCACCCCTTACCGGACCCGCCCTTCGCCCCACGGCGCCCCGAACCCGCCTGCCCCCACCCGGTCTGCTGTGCGTCCAGTCGCCCCGGCTGCTCCCACCCGGCCGGCTGCGTCGGCTGCGGACCGGCTTGCTCCCACCCGATTGGCTGTGTCCCTTGCGGACCGGCTTGCTCCCACCCGATCGGCTGTGCCCCTTGCGGACCGGCTTGTTCCCACCCGGTCGGCTGCGTCCCTTGCGGACCGGCTTGTTCCCACCCGCCCGCCTGCCCCCACCCGGTCTGCTGTCCGTCCAGTCGCCCCGGCTGCTCCCACCCGGCCGGCTGCATCCCCTGCGGACTGGCCTGCCCCCACCCGCTCTGCTGCGCATCCGGTTGACCAGCCTGGCCCCACGCGGCTGGCTGCGCGACCAGCGGACCGGCTTGCGCCTGTCCGATCGGCAGCGCGCCCGGTTGACCCGCCTGCCCCCATCCGGGCTGCTGAACTTCCGGTCGACCGGCCTGCTCCCACCCGCTCGGCCGCAGTTCCGGCTGAGCAGCGTGCGCCCACGCCGCCTGCTGCGTTCCCGAACTTCCCGACCCGAGGCCGGAATCCGCCGCGAACGGTGTCGTTCCGCCGACCGCGCCAACCCCCTCGAAACCGGCCCCAAAGGGACCGTCGTGCCCAGAGGGCGCGCCGAACGGCCCAGCCGTGGCCTGAAAGACGTTCTGCGCCTGCTGCACAGCTCCCTGCGCACTGGGTCCGAAGGACTGGCCCAGCGAACCGACCGGCGACGCACCCGAATCAGTCGTCCCTCCACCCAACGGTTCAGTCGGAACCGAAGGCGCTGTGGAGAACTGGGGATCGAATCGAGGATCAGGTGGGACGGCACCCGATGGTGGAGTGCTGGCCTCCGAGGGAACACCCGGGTGGGAATCTGGCTGGGCAGGAGGTGATTCGAGCTCCACGAAGCCGGGCGCACCCGCCGCGACCACTTCGGACCCACCCTGCGCGTACCCCGCCCCGGACATCTCGCGTCCCGCCCCCTCGAATCCTCTGCCGCTCAAAGCTGTCCCCTGCGTTGACTTCTCGTCTCGGCAGGGGACCCTAGCAATCAGTGCCGCCTATGGCGAACTCAGCGGGCGACGGCCTCGGAGGCGGAGAGGCCGCGATCGGAATCGCTGAGCGGACGCTTCGGCGGGGCCGCGACGAGGGTGAGCAGCGTGGCTTCGGGGCGGCAGCAGAAACGGTAGGGGGCCCACGGCGAGGTGCCGATGCCGGCGGACACGTGCAGCTGGGTGTGCTCGCCCCACTTCGACGGGCCCTTCACCCGGGACTTGTCGATCCCGCAATTGGTGACGAGCGCCCCGTACCCGGGCAGCACGAGCTGACCACCGTGGGTGTGCCCGGCCAGCACCAGGTCGTAACCGTCTTCGGCGAACCGGTCGAGCACGCGCGGCTCAGGGGAGTGGGTCAGGCCGATGCGCAGGTCGGCCAGCGGGTTGGGCGCGCCGGAGACCGTGTCGTAGCGATCGCGCTGCAGGTGCGGATCGTCGACGCCGGCGGTGGCGATCCGCACGCCCGCCACCTCGAGATCGCGGCGCACGTGGGTGAGATCGAGCCAGCCGCGTTCGGTGAACGCCGCGCGCAGATCCTGCCAGGGCAGCGGCGCGCCGTAGACGCGGCGATGATCCTTCTTGAAGTACTTGAGCGGGTTCTTCGGCACCGGGGCGAAGTAGTCGTTGCTGCCGAAGACGAAAAGCCCGGGACGGGACAGCAACCCACCCATGGACTGCACCACCGCGGGCACCGCCTTCAGGTGCGACAGATTGTCACCGGTGTTGACGACCAGATCGGGCTCCAGCCGGTCGAGTTCCCGCAGCCACTGCTGCTTGAGCTTCTGGCCGGGCGTCATGTGCAGGTCGCTGAGGTGCAGCACCCGTAGGCTCGACGAACCCGGCGGCAGCACCGGCATTGTCGCCTCACGCAGCACGAACGCGTTGCGTTCGATCAGTGTGGCGTAGCCGACTCCGGCCACCGCGGCCCCGGCGGCTCCCAGCGCGGTTCGACGGACGGTGGAAGTCGAAATCACGGGCATTTGCCCAGCATAGGTGAGGCACCTGCGAACCGCCGAGTGTGTTTCCGCACAGGGGTGTGTCCGGCTAAATGTGGTGGGACTCCCTGGGCGCAACGGCTACCGTGTGCCTCATGTCGGAACTCAAAGCGAGGTTGCGGACGGATATGACCGCCGCGATGAAAGCCAAGGACACCCTGCGCCTGTCCACCTTGCGCATGCTGCTGTCCGCCATCCAGAACGCCGAGGTCGCGGGTTCGGAGGCGCGTGAGCTCTCCGACGCCGAGGTGATCGTCGTGCTGCAGAAGGAAGCGAAGAAGCGCAACGAGTCGGCCGAGATCTACAGCCAGAACGGGCGCGGCGAACTGGCGGCCAACGAGCACGCCGAGGCCCGGATCATCGACGAGTACCTGCCGACGCAGCTCACCGAGGCCGAGATCGCCGATCTCGCCGACACCGCGATCGCGCAGGTCGCCGAGGAGCTCGGCGAGCGCCCCGGCATGCGCCAGATGGGTCAGGTCATGAAGATCGCCACGGCGCTCGCGGAGGGCAAGGCCGATGGCTCGCGGATCTCGGCGGCCGTGAAGTCGCGCCTCTAGGGCACGGAAAACGAAACCGCCGACCCGGAGTCCGGGTCGGCGGTTTTTCGTTGTGGGCTACCTGGGCCACCAGGGCGGCAGCGGCAGTCCGGGCGGCAGCGCCGGTGGCGCGGGCGCCGGGGCGGGCGCGGGCGACGGCGCGCGCTGCGTGCCGTCACTGATGTAGATCGTCACCACCGACCCCGGAATCGCCGACCCGTTCGGCGCGGTGCTCATCACCG
The DNA here is from genome assembly GCF_040655395.1 of Nocardia sp. NPDC050435. Classification (NCBI taxonomy): domain Bacteria; kingdom Bacillati; phylum Actinomycetota; class Actinomycetes; order Mycobacteriales; family Nocardiaceae; genus Nocardia; species Nocardia sp. NPDC050435. Next base: position 96,803 of record NZ_JBFAJW010000002.1, on the reverse strand, counting down.
CGCCCTTGGGCAGCGGCCCATTGCCGTTCACCGCCGTCACCTGGAAGCCGGCGGCGGTCAGCGCGGAGGTCGCCTCGCCCTGGGTGAGCCCGACGACGTCGGGGACCTGCGCGTTGTTCGAGCCGCGGACGTACTTGTCGTCCAGCGGCGGCAGCGCCGGCGGCGGGAAGCGATCCTGCACGTTCCGCACCGAGGTGAACCAGGTGCGCGCCGGTTCGTTACCGCCGAACAGGTTGCCGCTGCCGCAGTTGCGCAGCGGGTAGGAGCAGATCTCGCCCGGCGTCGGGCTGTCGCCGTAGATGTAGGTGGCGCCCGCCAGCGAGTTGGTGAAGCCGAGGAAGGCCGAGGAGCGGTGGCTTTCGGTGGTGCCCGTCTTGGCGGCCACCGGCCAGTTCCAGCCGCTGGCGCCGGCGGCGCCGGAGGCGGTGCCGCCCGGATCGTGGTCCTTGCCCATGGCGTTGGCCAGCGTGTTGGCCAGGCCGGGCTCGATGACCTGCTCGCACGCCTGCTGGGTGAGCGGCACGTTCTTGCCGGAGCGGTCGATGACCTCGCGGATCGGGTTCGGCGGGCACCACTTGCCGCCGGAGGCCAGCGTGGCGGCGACGTTGGACAGCTCCAGCGGGTTGATCGCCACCGGGCCCAGAGTGAACGAGCCGAGGTTCTGGTTCTTCACCATCTCGGCCAGGCTCTGGTTGTTGAACCCGGAGGTGCCGGGCTCGGTGTAGGAGCGCATGCCGAGCCGCACCGCCATGTCGACCGTCGGCGTGACGCCCACGGCCTGGATCAGCTTCACGAACGCGGTGTTGGGCGAGGTGGCCAGTGCTTCTGTCACCGACATCGGGGACTTGTACTTGCCCGCGTTCTCCACGCAGTAGGTCTCCGGCGGGCAGCCGCGCGCACCGCCGTTGCCCATGCCCTTGGCGTCGAAGCGCCCCGGCACGTCGAGCTGGGCGTTGATGCCCATGCCCTTCTCCATGGCCGCCGCGGTGGTGAACAGCTTGAACACCGAGCCCGCGCCGTCACCGACCATCGAATAGGGCTGCGGCTGCATGGTTTCGTTGGCGTCGCGGTTGAGGCCGTAGGTGCGGCTCGAGGCCATCGCCACCACCGGGTGGGAATCCTGGCCCGGCGCGATCAGCGACATCACCTCGGCGATGTCGTCCAGGTTCGGGTTCGCGTTCTCGTCGATCGCGCGCTTCACCGAATCCTGCACCGCCGGATCGAGGGTGGTCTTGATCAGGTAGCCGCCCTTGTCGATCTGCTCGCGGCTGATGCCTGCGGTGGCCAGGTACTGCACCGCGTAGTCGCAGAAGAAGCCGCGATCCTTGGCGGCGATGCAGCCGCGCGGCAGGCCCTTGGGCTCGGGCAGCACGCCCAGCGGTTCCAGCTTGGCCTTGCGGAATTCGTCGGCGCGACTGGGGATGTTCTGGATCATGGTGTCCAGCACGGTGTTCCGCCGGGCCAGCACGCCCTCGGTGTTGGTGTAGGGGTTGAGCTTGGAGCTGGACTGCACCATGCCGGCCAGCATCGCCGCCTGCGGCACGTTCAGCTTGGCGGCGTCGACGCCGAAGTAGGTCTGGGCGGCGTCCTGGATGCCGTAGGAGGAATTACCGAAGGGCACCAGGTTCAGGTACCGGGTGAGGATCTCGTCCTTGGTGAGTTCGCGGTCCAGCGTGAGGGCCATCCGGATCTCGCGGATCTTGCGGGCGGGGGTCGTCTCGATGGCGGCGCGGCGTTCGGCGTCGGTCTTGGCGACCACCAGCAGCTGAAAGTTCTTCACGTACTGCTGGTCCAGGGTGGAGGCGCCCTGCTGCACCTCGCCGCTGGAGGTGTTGGTGAGGAACGCGCGCAGCGTGCCCTGCCAGTCCACGCCCTCGTGGTCGGCGAAGCGCCGATCCTCGATGGAGACGATCGCCAACTTCATGTCGTTGGAGATCTTGTCGCTGGGGACTTCGAACCGGCGCTGCTCGTAGAGCCAGGCGATCGGCGCTCCGGTCGTGTCCACCATCGTCGAGACGGCGGGCACGGTGCCCTCGACCAGTTCCGCGGACACGTTGTCCACGGCGTCGGCCGCGCGGTTGGAGACGAACCCGAAACCGCCTGCGAGAGGGAACAACAGCCCGGCGACGAGCACTGCGGCCAACGCGCAGCTGCCTGCCAGCTTCGCGAGCGCCCGGGCGACGGTAGGGGGCGAAGCCGCCGGGGAGGGTGAATTCGGCGTGATCGGCACGAACTCCAGCCTACGGGTAACCCCTCCAGGTCTCTCGGCTGTGTTTGCGACTTCTTCCGAAGGCGCGGTTCGCGCGCCCCTTGGGCGTGTCGTCGCGCGGGTTGCCGCGTGTCGCGAGATGGCGAACAGCGAGCCGACTCGACCGCCCGGTTCTCTCACGCGTTTGCAGGGACGGACGTACCAAAAAATCTCGAGACGGTCTTGCGCTAGCCCCATACCTTTACCTAGATTGAGAACCCAGTGTGATAGAGCTAACACTCAAAGTGGAATGTGGTGCAGTTCGCAGCGGGGTTTGGGTTGCTGCGGGGCCTGCACGCGATTCTGGAGCGCCGTGACCCGGTGTTCGGACTGCAAAGGGGCACACCAAATGCATATGACAACCCCCATCGCTCGATTGGACGTAGAGCAGGCCGAAGCGCGAATCGCCTGGGTAGCCCAGGCTCGATGCAAGGAAGTAGATCCCGACCAGCTGTTCGTCCGCGGTGCGGCGCAGCGCAAAGCCGCGACCATCTGCCGGCACTGCCCGGTGCTGATGCAGTGTGGCGCCGACGCCCTCGACAATCGCGTCGAGTTCGGAGTGTGGGGCGGAATGACCGAGCGGCAGCGTCGTGCGCTGCTGAAACAGCATCCGGAGGTGACGTCCTGGGCGGACTTCTTCAACGCCCAGCGCCAGCATCAGATTGCGATGTAGGCCCCGAAACGATCGAAACCGAGCCCGCTTGCGGGCTCGGTTTCGTTTTGTCCCATAGCGATTCGATCTGATAATCGAACGTTTTGGCGATCAAGCGCGGACGGGCTCGACTCCGGTCAGCTGGTCTCCGACCGCGCGCAGCGCCGCCAGATCCGACACCTCGAACGGCAGCGCCGTCACCGCCGCGATCGGCACCCGCGGATGCGCGCCGGTGAACCGCTGCAGCAGATGCTGCTCGCGCTTGGCCGTGGCCACCCGCTGCGCGTGGATGCGCAGCACGGCGGCCGTCAGCGGATCGGCGTCGGCCAGCTGATCGGCCGCCGTCAGCGCGTGATCGGCGCGCAACTCGCTCAGCGCCGGATGCGTCCGGTTCAGCACCAGGCCGGCCAGCGGCATCTTCTCCGTCGAGAGCCGGTCCACGAAGAACGACGCCTCGCGCAGCGCGTCGGGCTCGGCCGCCGCGACCACCAGGAAGTGGGTGCCGGGCTTGGACAGCATCGCGTAGGTGCGGTCCGCGCGATCCTGGAAACCGCCGAACAGCGACTCCAGCGACTGCAGGAAATTCGAGGCGTCCTTGAGCATCTGCCCGCCGACGATGGTCGAGACACCGCGCATGGCCAGGCTCATCGCGCCGGTCACGAACCGGCCCACGCCCCGCCCCGGCGCCATGATCAGGCGGATCATCTTGCCGTTGAGGAAGTTTCCGAGCCGTTTGGGCGCGTCCAGGAAGTCCAGCGCGTTGCGCGACGGGGGCGTGTCGACCACGATCAGATCCCACTCGCGGCGCCCGGCCAGCTGGCCGAGCTTCTCCATCGCCATGTACTCCGACGTGCCGCCGAACGACGAGGCCACCGTCTGGTAGATCGGATTGGCGAAGATCTGCTCCGCCTTCTCCGGGCTGGTGTGCTCGAGCACCATGTCGTCGAAGGTGCGGCGCATGTTCAGCATCATGGCGTGCAGCTCGCCCTCGATCTCCGGCCCGAGTTCCACGCGCTGCGGCGTGTTGTCCAGGTCGGCGACGCCGAGCGACTGAGCCAGCCGCCGCGCCGGGTCGATGGTGAGCACGACGACCTTGCGGCCCAGCTCGGCCGCGCGCAGCGCGATGGCCGCGGCGGTGGTGGTCTTGCCGACGCCGCCGGCGCCGCAGCACACCACGACCCGGGCGTTCCGGTCGGCGATGATCTCCGAAATGTCCAGTGACACCGGCGCGCTCACTTGACCCCCTGCTTGCTCAGATGTTCGGCCAGTTCGTACAGGCCGCCGAGGTCGATGCCGTCGTCGAGGGCGGGCAGGTAGAGCTGCGGCACGTCGACCCGCCGCAGCTCGCGCGCGCTGGCGTCCTGGGCCTGCAACGTCGCCGAATGCTCGACGGCCTCGGTGACGAGCCCCTCGAAATCGCTCTCGGACAGCGAGATCCCCGCCTTGGCCAGGCCGGCGGCGATGGCGTCGCGATCGATGTCGCCGGCGGCGGCGCGCTCGCGCACCGCGGCGGGCAGCCTGCCCTCGGTGGCGCGATTCACGATCACCGTGCCGATGCGCAGGTCGTTGGCGGTGAGTTCGGCGACGGCGTCGGCCGTCTCCTGCACCGGCAGCGCCTCCAGCAGGGTGACCAGGTGGATCATGGTCTGATCCGAGTGCAGCAGCTTGGACACGCCTTCGGCCTGCGCGGCGATCGGGCCGCCCTTGGCGATCTCCTTCATCGCCTGGGTGACGTCGAGGAAGCTGGCGATCCGGCCGGTCGGCGGGGCGTCCACCACGATCTCGTCGTAGACCTGCTTGCCCGCCTTGTCCACGCGGACAACGCATTCCTTGATCTTGCCGGTCACGATCACGTCGCGCAGGCCGGGCGCGATGGTGGTGACGAACTCGATCGCGCCCATCCGGCGCATGGCCCGGCCGGCGAAGCCGAGGTTGTAGAACATGTCGAGGTATTCCAGGAAGGCGTGCTCGATGTCGAGCGCCAGGGCGACCACCTCACCGCCGCCTTCGGCGGTGGCGATCCTGGTCTCGGTGGGCGGGAGCGGCGGCAGGTCGAACAGCTGGGCGATGGACTGCCTGCTCTCCACCTCGACCAGCAGCACGCGGCGGCCACCGGCGGCCAGGGCCAGCGCGAGCGCCGCGGCGACCGTGGATTTGCCGGTGCCCCCCTTGCCGGAAACGTAGTGCAAGCGGGCCTTTTCGGCACGCGCCGGCCAGCCCGTTCCGAGCCCCGGCTCCGCCGAAACAGTCGCTGCTGTTGGTACTCCCACGCTCGCGAGCCTATAACTCGTTTCGACTTCCCGCCCCAGGGATCCGGTTGACGCGCGGCGTTTCGGCAGTTCTGTATCAGACAGTGAGACGTAACTAACCGTGGCCACGGGATTCGTATGAGGGGCACGCGCACGCGCCGGCTCCGGCGCCGCCCCATACACTCGGCTCATGAGTGACTTGACCGTGTGGGAGTACGCCACCGTTCCGCTTCTGACGCACGCGACCAAGCAGATCCTCGACCAGTGGGGCGCCGACGGCTGGGAACTGGTCTCGGTGCTGCCCGGCCCGACCGGTGAGCAGCACGTCGCCTACCTCAAGCGCCCGAAGCAGTAGTCCCGTGGCGACACCCGCCACGCAGTGGCAAGCCAACCTGGACAAGCTGGGCCTGACGCTGCCCGAGGTGGCGGCCCCGGTCGCGGCCTACATCCCGGCGGTGCGCAGCGGTTCGCTGGTCTACACCTCCGGGCAGATCCCGTTCGTCAAGGGTGAGCTGCCCTGGATCGGCAAGGCGGGCGCGGAGATCTCGCTCGAGGAGGCCGCCAAGGCCGCCGAGGCCTGCGCGCTCAACGCGCTCGCCGCGATTCACGCCCTGGTCGGCCTGGACAATGTCGTGCGCATCGTGAAGGTCACCGGATTCGTCGCCTCCGCGCCGGGTTTCACCGATCAGCCGCTGGTGATCAACGGCGCCTCGGAGTTCATCGGCGAGGTCTTCGGCGAGGCCGGGGTACACGCGCGGGCCGCGGTGGGCGTCGCCGAGCTGCCCAAGGGCGTTCCGGTCGAGGTCGAGGTCATCGCCGAGGTGCGCGACTGACGGTCAGGAATCGCGGGTGAGCGGCGCGCACCACGCGCCGCGCGCCGGGGCCAGCGGGATGCGGGCGTACACCGACCAGCCGTCGTCGTCGGGGCCGGCCGCGACGTCGCCGTCGAGCAGGGCGGCGCGCTGCCGCATCCCGGACAGCCCCATCCCGCTGTCACCGCGGTCGGACAGGCCCAGCGGCAGCGAGTTCCGCACCAGCAGCGTCGCCTCGGCCGCACCGACGGTCAACCGGACGGTCGCCGTGGCGCCGTCGGCATGCTTGACGATATTGGCTAGCGATTCCTGGCCGATGCGGTACAGCGCCAGACCCACCGTCGCCGTGACGGCGGCGAGGTCGCCTTCGGCCGCGTAGTCCACGCCGAGCCCAGCGCGAGCGAAATCGTCGACGAGGTCCGCGATGTCGGCCACCCCCGGCTCGGCGTTCCGGTTGGCCGGACCGGCGTCGAGCAGGCCGACCGTGCGCCGGATGTCGGCCATCGCCTGCCGCCCCAGCCGTTCGGCGTCGACCAGGGCGTCGACCGCCTCGTCCACATCCCGATCGGTGTGCAGCGCGTGCCGCGCGGCGGTGAGGTGCAGCAGGGTGATGCTCAGCGAATGGGCGATGACATCGTGCACCTCCCGCGCGATCCGCCGCCGCTCCTCCTCGGCCGCCCGCACCGAGCGCACCGCCTGATACTCGCGTTCCTGGTACAGGAATCGGCGCTGGTACTGCATCATCACCCCGACCATCCAGCCGAGAGCGACGCCGAGGCTGTACATCGGCGCGCCTTCGAAGCGCTGGTCCGCCGCACCCCACGCGACGTGCCCGAGCAGATCGAAGGCCAGGAGTTCGGCCAGGGCGGCCGCCGCGAGCAGGGCGGTGAACCTCTTACTGCCGATCGAGGCGGCCTTGCCGACCGCGACCACCAGGATGAACGGCGCGAAATCGATGGGTACCGGCTGCATCAGGAACAGCGCCGTGGAGGACATCGCGACCAGCACCATCTGCACCGGTCGCGGGGCGATCCCCAGCACCAGGAACAACGGAATCGACAGGAACGTCAGCGGCGCCGCGAGGAACGGTACGAGCGTGCCGAAGTACTCGTGCCGCTGGACGACCGCGCAGATGGTGATCGCGGCCAGCGCGATATCGGCGACCAGAATCACCTTGGGCGGATAGTCGAACGGCAGTTGCGCGAGGCGCCGGCCGGATTCGCCCACCGGATCCCGCGCGAAAGCGCGAACTTTCCGCCAGGTCCGCGCGGCCGGCCGGTGCGGAGCCACCGAGGGCTCTCCGACCGGGTTCGGTGCGGCGCGCGTCACATCCACCTCGCCAGGTTAACCACGGCCGGATCCGGCCGCATCGTCCCGCGAGCGGTGCCGATCTCCGTCTCCGGTAGGAGATCGATCCGCGTCTCCGGCACGACGACACGGCCCGCGGGCGACCGTAGCGTCATAGGCATCAACTGGATGGACGAAAGGCCAACGCCATGTCCTGGGAGGACCAGCACGCCCGCACCGGCATCGTGCACACACTGCTCGAGCGCGCGGCCGCCGACCCGCATCGACCCGATTTGTTCGACGACATCCCCGAATTGGACCGGCTGTTCGGCGGTCCCGCCGGCCTCGTCGCGGCCCTGCGCTACCGCTGGCAGCTACACCTCGACGCCAAACTCGACCAAGCGCAGGTCCAGGGGCAGACCGCGGTCGAGGCCTACCTGGAGCTGGCGGACGAACAGTCCGTGCTGCGAGCCGTTCTCGACGCGCACACCCGGCGCGAAACCGTCGCCGCCGCCGTGGCCGTCAACAGCCCGGGGTGAGTGATGGCATTCAACCGCCCGCTCGATATCGCGATCGTCGGCGCCATCAATGCCGTTCTGCTGCTGGTGATTTTCGGGCGCATTCTGATCGGCGTGCGGTCCCGGTCGCCGGAATCGGCGGCCGGCCCGCGCCGCGCCGACCCGGTGGTGGTCTGGGTGATCGTCACCATGGCGCTCTACTACGCGGTGTTCGCCGCCTGGATCGTCCGCCCGGGTCTCGCCGGACCGCTGCTGGTGGATCCGGGCCCCTGGTCGGCGCTCGCGGGCATCGCGCTCGCCGTCGCCTCGACAGCGTTGATCGTGTGGACATTCCTGGTTTTCGGATCCTGGCGGCTGCGGGCCGACATCGATGAAGACCATGAACTGATGACCGGCGGGCCGTTCGCCCTGGTCCGTCATCCGATCTACACCGGTGTCATCGGCGCCTATGCCAGCACTCTGCTGGTGGTGCCCCGGGCCGGCTTCCTGGTCGCGGTCCTGCTGATCGTGGTGGCACACGATGTGCGAGCGCGGACGGAAGAGGGCGTGCTGCGCGCGGCGTTCGGCCGCCGGTATACGGCCTACATCGACCACACCAAACGCTTCGTCCCGGCCGTCTACTAGCCGGGACACCACCTTTCGTCGCATACCTGGCGGCGCACCCCGGTAGGGGTGCGCCGCTAGGGGTGTTTCGGCACGAAGTCGCCCGATAGAAGTGGAGGCCGGACCTGTCGGTCCGGCCGCGGCGGGGGCTGCCGGCATGCAACGCAAGGAGTTTCGTCGTTGACGCGCATCGATGCAGTTCGATCACTGTCGGATTCGATTTCCCGGAACGCGCGCCTGTGGCCCGGAAAGGTGGCCTTCGGTGACCGCCGGCGCGAGGTCACCTACGCCGAGCTGGCGTCCCGGACCGCGCGCTTGGCGGGGCATCTCGCCGATCTGGGGGTGGCCCGGGGCGAGCGGGTGGCGCTGAAGCTCGGCAACACCGTCGAGATGGCCGAGGGCTACCTCGCGGTGTGGCGGGCCGGCGCGGTCGGGGTGCCGATCAACGCGCATGCCTCGCCGGCCGAGGTCGGGCATATTCTCGCGGACAGCGGCGCGTCGGTCCTGATGACGACCTCGCGCACGGCGCGCGAACTCGCCACCGAACACCCCGGACCGACACTGATCGTCACCGAGGCGGGTCCGGAACCTCAGCCGCACATCGTCTTCGAGGATCTGGCCACTCGTGACCCGGTGTCGGCGGCGCGGGACGATCTGGGGCTCGACGAGGTCGCCTGGATCCTCTACACCTCGGGGACCACGGGACGCCCGAAGGGAGTGCGGTCGACGCTGCGGCAGTCGCTGTGGGGGACCCAGCACTGGTATGTCCCGGTGCTGGGAATGTCGCCGGACGACCGGCTCCTGTGGCCGGTGCCGCTGTCGCATTGCCTGGGCCACCATCTCGGGGTGCTCGGGGTGGTGTCGGTCGGTTGCGGCGCCACCCTCATCGACGGATATTCCGGCGGCGTGGTGCTGGACGCGCTCGAGCGCTCCGAGGCGACCATCCTGGTCGGCGTTCCCACCTCGTTCCATCGGCTGGCGCAGGCCGTGCGGGAGGGCGCCGCGCCCGCACATCGCTTGCGGGCGGCGTTGACCGCCGGCGCCGTGGTCTCCGCGGAACTGACCGCGGAGGTGCAGGAACTGCTCGGGGTGCCGCTGCTCAACAACTACGGCTGCACCGAGGCGTGCGGCCCGATCGCGGCGATGGATCCGCCGGGCGGACGCGCGCGGCACGGGGTCGGCCGCGCGGTGGAAGGCGTTCGGGTGCGCATCGTCGACCCGCACAGCGGCCAGGACCTGGCCGACGGCCGGGAAGGCGAGATCTGGATCAGCGGGCCGAACCTGATGCTGGGCTACCACAATCAGCCGGAGCAGACCGCGGCGGCCATGGTCGACGGCTGGTTTCGCACCGGCGATCTTGCCGTCCGCGACGCGGACGGCACCCTGAGCATTTCCGGTCGTATCAAGGAACTGATCATCCGGGGCGGGGAGAACATCCACCCCGCGCAGATCGAGGACGTGGTGCGGGCCCTGCCCGGCGTGGCGGACGCGGCCGTGGTCGGGCAACCACACGAGGTGTTCGGGGAAGTGCCGGTGGTGTTGCTGGCGCTCGCATCCGGTGATCTCGACGTGGCGGCCTTCGTGCTGGCCTGCCGCCGGGCGCTGCCGCACGCGAAGGTGCCCGTCGATGTCTTCGAGATCGCCGCGGTGCCGCGCACTCCCTCGGGCAAGATCGTCCGGCAAGCGCTGGCGGGACTGCCCCGGCGCTGGCTGGGAAGTTCTGACGGCGCCCGGGGCCGGTGGGCCGAACTCGACTGGGTACCGCGCCGGCCCGGCCGGCGTCCCGGCGGCGCGGCCACCGAGTCGATCGTGTTGTCCGGCGATCCGGCTCCGGCGGACCAAGGTCCGGCGACCGTCGTCGCGGGAGTCGCCGCGTTGGCCGCCGATGTCCGAACCGCACTCCGGGACACGGAGACCGTGGTCGTGGTGACGCGCGACGGAAGTTCGGCTCGCGCCGTCATCGATCCCTACCAGGCGGCGTTGTTCGGAGCGGTGCGTGTCCTGCAGGACAGGTATCCCGGTCGAGTAGCGCTGATCGACGTCGCCGGCGAGACGCCCGACACCGATGACACATTCGTGCGCGCGATTGCCAACGCCGCGGGGGACGACCAGCTCGTGGTTCGCTCGGGTGACCTGGTCGAACCACGCTTCGCCGGCGTCGGACCGGCGGTGCCGGGCCCGGTGCGCCCCACCCTGGGCGATCCGTCGGCGAACCTCGTCGTGCTGTCCGAGGTGCCGGACGCCCGGCTGGTCGAGCATCTGCGGCAGTGGTCCGGCCGGGCCGGAGTGGTCTGCGTGGAGTCCGTGGACGACATCGCCGAGCAGTTGGCGCCGACTGGAAGCAGTTCCGGCACAGCCGTATTCGGTCGTCTCGACGGCGATCGCGCACGGGCGATGGCCCAGTTCCTGGACCTGTGCGCGTCGCTCGGGGCGCGGGACCGCCCGACCCGGGTCCTGCTGATCCTGGCCGAGGACACCGAGGACCAGCACGCCGTGCTCACTGCCGGGACGATCGGCTGGTTCGAGGCCGTCCTGCGCAGCGCGCCCGGCGTACACGGCACGCTGCTGGTCTGCACCGGACAGCCCGCGGATCTCGATCTGCCCGCGGTCTTCGACGCGATGGCGCGCCGGGACACCCCGCCGGTCCTGTACCTCGGGCGGAGCCTGACCGACCACGAGTCCTGGGACCGATCCGACGAGCGCACCCTGGCGGATCTGACCGCCGGATTGAGTGAACACCCGCCCGCCGAGGCGCTGGCGCTGTTGACGCGGCTGGTCCAGGACGCGGTGGCCGCGGCCCTCGGCGACCAGATCGTCGACGGTCCGGCACTCGCGCCCGAAATGTCGTTCAAGGACCAAGGTCTGACGTCCATCGGCGCGGTGCGCATCCGCAACGCCCTGGTCCGCGAAACCGGTCTGGACCTGCCGGTGACCGTCGCTTTCGACCATCCCTGCGCCCGGGAGCTGGCCGAGCACCTGGCCCGGCTGATCGGGGTCGGCGAGCGCCCGGCGCCCGCTGCCGAGACCACCGTGGTCCCCGGCGATCCGGACGGCGCGCCGACCGAACCGGTGGCCATCATCGGGATCGGCTGCCGGTTCCCGGGCGGCATCGAGTCCGCCGACGCGCTGTGGGACGTGGTCGCCGAGGGCCGCGACGTGCTCGGCGCGTTCCCGGCGGACCGGGGCTGGACCCGCGAGGAACTGGACCTCGACACCGGCGGATTCCTCACCGGCGCCGCCGATTTCGACGCCGAGTTCTTCGGTATCAGCCCGCGCGAGGCGCGGTCGATGGATCCGCAGCAGCGGGTGCTGCTGGAGGTGGCCTGGGAAGCGATCGAGCACGCCGCCGAGAATCCGGCGGCCCTGCGCGGATCGGACACGGCCGTGTTCGTCGGCGCGATGTATCAGGACTACACCGCCGAGAATCGCGACCGGGTGAGCGCGGCGGGGCTCTCCGGTGTGCTGTCCGGCCGGCTGGCCTACACCCTCGGGTTGCTGGGGGCGGCGGTCACCGTGGATACCGCCTGCTCGTCGGGCCTGGTCGCGATTCATCAAGCGGCGCAGGCGCTGCGGTTGCGGGACTGCGCGCTCGCGCTCGCCGGTGGCGTGACGATCATGTCCACGCCGAGCGTGTTCGCCGAATTCGCCCGGCAGGGCGGTCTGGCGGGCGACGGGCGGTGCAAGCCGTTCGCGGCCGCGGCCGACGGCACCGGATTCGGGGAGGGCGCGGCGGTCCTGCTGCTGGAGCGGCTCTCCGACGCGCGCCGGAACGGGCATCGAGTGCTGGCGGTGATCCGCGGCTCGGCGCTGAACCAGGACGGCAGGTCCAACGGCCTGACCGCACCCAGCGGGCCCGCCCAGCAGCGGGTCATCCGGCGGGCGCTGGCCGATGCGGGCGTGCCCGCCGGCGAAGTGGACGTGGTCGAGGCGCACGGCACCGGCACGACGCTCGGCGACCCGATCGAGGCGCAGGCGTTGCTGACCACCTACGGCCGGCAGCGCACGGCGGAGGACCCGCTGTGGCTGGGTTCGGTGAAGTCGAATATCGGTCACACCCAGGCGGCCGCGGGGTTCGCCGGCGTCATCAAGATGGTGATGGCGATGCGCCACGAGGTGGTGCCGCCGACCCTGCACGTGGATCGGCCGACGCCGCACGTGGATTGGTCGAGCGGCACCATCCGGCTGGCCACCGAATCGCGGCCGTGGCCGCGGGCGAGTCGTCCACGCCGGGCGGGGGTGTCCTCGTTCGGTATCGGGGGGACCAACGCGCACCTGATTCTGGAGGAACCTGCCGCCGAGGCGCCGCTCGCGACCGAATCAGCTGGGCTGGAGCTCATTCCGTGGGTGCTGTCGGGCCGGAACCGGGCCGCGCTGGCAGCGCAGGTGACGCGCCTGGCGACCCTGCTCGAGCGACATCCCGAGCTGGATCCGGTGGATATCGGCTACTCGCTGCTGACCACCCGGACACTGTTCGAGCATCGAGTGGTGGTGTCCGGCCGCGACCGGGACGAGTTGGGGGACGGACTGTCCCGGGTGGCGAAAGAGCTGACCGCGCAGGACTGGACACCGGAACCCGTCGACCTGGACCAGGCCGCCTGGACCGAGACGTTCACCCGGGCCGGCGCCCGTCGTGTCGCGCTGCCGACGTATCCCTTTCAGCGCGAGCGGTATTGGATCGCGCCCAGTGCCGGGCCCGGGGCCATCACCGCCGCCGGACTGCGGGTGCCGGACCACCCGCTACTGGGGGCGATGGTCGAACTCGCCGCCGATGGTGGTGTGCTGCTCACCGGGCGATTGTCGCTGTCACGTCTGCCGTGGCTGGCCGATCACCGCATCCAGGACCGAGTGCTGCTGCCCGCGAGCGCGCTGCTGGAACTGTCGTTGTCCGCGGGTGCGCGAGTGGGCTGCGAGCGCCTGGCGGAATTGGTACTGAGCGCGCCCCTGGTGCTCCCGGCGCACGGTTCCGTCGAGGTGCAGGTCGCGGTGAGCAGAGCCACGACCGCCGGCGAATACCGGGTGAGCGTCTTCTCGCGGCCGGGTGCCGAACCCGATTCCCCGTGGACGACGCACGCCACCGGCACCTTGACGGCCGCCGGTCCGCACCCACCCGTGCTCGAGACCGCGCCTTGGCCGCCGCCGGGTGCGCAGCCGCTGACCCGGCCGGATCACTACGACCTGGTCGCCGCACGGGGATATCAGTACGGCCCGGCATTTCGCGGCCTGGGCGCGGTGTGGCGCCACGGCGCCGACATCCTCGCCGAAGTCGCCCTGCCGGAGGCGATCCGGGCGCACGCGAACGAGTTCGGTGTGCATCCGGCCTTGCTCGACGCGGCTTTGCAGGCCATCGCCGCCGCCGAGACGGCGGAAACGGCCGGCGCGATGCGGCTGCCGTTCGTCTGGGAGGACGTGCAGTTCTTCGCCGGCGGTCCGGCAGCACTGCGGGTCCGGTTGCGGGCGCTGGGCGGCGATCGTTTCGAACTCGCCGTCTCGGACCCGCACGGCCGCCCGGTGGCGCGCGCGGCGGCAGTGGGCTTGCGCCCGGCCGCGCACGCGGGATCACTGCCGGGCGCCGGGCAGCTCTACGAAATGACCTGGGCACCCGTGGCTCTCGCGCCCGCCGCGACCGGCGAGTGGACGACGCAGGACGCGACCGAGCGCTTCACCGGTGCCAGCCGGTCGGCGGTCGTGCTGCGTTGCGCGGCAACGGATCCCGAGGGTGACGTGCCCGCGGTGGTTCGCGTGCGGGTCGGGGAGGTGCTCGATCGGGTGCAGGCGTTGCTGGCACGCGATACCGCCACGATCGTGCTGGTGACGCACGGTGCGGTGGCCGTCGGCGACGCCGGCGGCGTGGACGACCTCGCCGCGGCGGCGGTATGGGGGTTGCTGCGGAGTGCGCAGAACGAATATCCCGGCCGGATCATCCTGCTGGACGTCGACGACCCCGCGCGCTTTCGCAGCGCCGTCGCCGCCGCGCTGTCCGGCGGTGAGCCCTATCTGGCGCTGCGCGACAACACTTTCCACGTGCCGCGGCTGGAGCCGCGCGGTGACGGCACGGTCGGCGCGCCGGAGCTGTTCGCCCAGGGGGACTGGCGCCTGATCCATCGCGGCGCGGGTACTTTCACCGCCGAGAATCTGGTGCTCGACGCCGTGCCGGACACCACCGATCTGGCGCCGGGGCAGGTTCTGGTCGCATTGCGGGCGACCGGACTGAATTTCCGCGACGTCCTGATCGTGTCCGGGATGTACCCCGACAACAGCACGCCGCTCGGCGGCGAGGGCGCGGGAATCGTGCGGGCGGTAGCGCCGGACGTGACCGACCTGCGGCCCGGTGACCGGGTGCTGGGGTTGTTCGCCGGGATGGGGTCCACCATGGTCGCCGATCGCCGGGCGCTTGCTCCGATGCCCCCGGGATGGACCTTCGCCCAGGCCGCCTCGGTGCCGGTGGTGTTCGCCACCGCCTACTACGCGCTGGTCGATCTCGCCGCCGCGACCAGCGGCGAGTCGCTGCTGGTGCACGCGGGCACCGGCGGGGTGGGTATGGCCGCCGTGCAACTGGCCCGGCATCTCGGCCTCGAGCTCTACGCGACGGCGAGCACGGCGAAGTGGGATGTGCTGCGGGAGATGGGCATCGCGGACGACCGGATCGGCGACAGCCGCACCGCCGGCTTCGAGGCCGTATTCGACGCGGCCACCGGCGGGCGCGGTGTCGACATCGTGCTGGACTCGCTGACCGGCGACCGCGTCGACGCCTCGCTGCGGCTGCTGCGCCCCGGCGGGCGCTTCATCGAAATGGGCGTGGCGGATCTTCGCGACCCGGCCGAGGTCGCCGCCCGCCACCCGGGTGTGCGGTACCGCCACTTCCTGCTGATGGAGGCCGGGCTGGACCGCATCCAGCAGATTCTCTCCGACCTGATGGTGCTGTTCGGCCGGGGCGTCCTGACACCGCCGACGCTGACCACCTGGGACGCGCGCTATACCCCGCAAGCCCTGCGGTTCCTCCGGCAGGCGCGGCACGTCGGCAAACTCGTGCTGACGATCCCGCCGCCGCCGCGCCCGGACGGCACCGTCCTGGTGACCGGCGCGTCCGGTGGCCTGGGCGCCGGCCTGGCCCGGCACCTGGTGCGTGCGCACGGCGTCCGGCGACTGCTGCTGGCCGGCCGGCGTGGTCCGGATGCGCCCGGGGCCGATCGCCTGCTCGCCGACCTGCGGACGCTCGGTGCGCACGTGGATCTCGTGGCATGCGACGTCGGCGACCGGGCGGCGCTGACGCGGCTGCTGGCAGGCATCCCGGCGGCGCATCCGCTGACCGCGGTCGTGCATGTCGCCGGTGTCGTCGAGGACGCCTCGTTCCTGGCCCAGACCCCGGATCGGGTGGCGGCGGTGTTCGGCCCGAAGGTCGATGCCGCCTGGCACCTGCACGAGGCGACCCGCGACCTGGATCTGTCCGCGTTCGTGCTGTATTCGTCGATCGCCGGGGTGCTGGGCACGCCGGGCCAGGCGAATTACGCCGCGGCGAACAGTTTCCTGGACGCCCTGGCGCTCCGCCGCCGCCGGGCCGGGCTGCCCGCCACCGCCCTGGCCTGGGGCTTGTGGGACAGCCCCACCGGGATGGCGGGCCGGCTCGGCGACCGGGACAAGGCCCGGATCCGCCGCGACGGCATCCTCGGCCTGTCCGAGGCCGACGGACTCGCGCTGGTGGACCAGGCGCTGGCGTTCGGACCGGCCTGCGCGGTGGCGGCGCGTTTCGATCTCGCCGCCCTGACCACCCGCGCCACGGGATCGTCGCTGCCGGCGGTGCTCCGGAATCTGGTGTCGGTCCGGTCGGCCGCACCATCGGAGGCGGGCAAGCTCGAATCGCGCCTGGGCGGCAAGACGGCCGGCGAACGAGAACAGCTGGTATTGGACGTGATTCGCGAACATGCCGCGGCGGTACTCGGGCACCGCGGCTCGGGGGCGGTGGCGGCGGACGCGCAGTTCAACGACCTCGGCTTCGATTCGATCGGTTCGGTCGAGTTCCGCAATCGCCTGCGCGCGGTGACCGATGTGGCGATCCCGACGACGGTCGTCTTCGACTACTCCTCGCCCGCGGCGCTGGCGCGCCACATCAGCGACACGATGGGCGGCGAGCGGCACGGCACCACCGGATTGCTCTCGCTCGTCGAGGAGTTGAGCGCGCGGATCGGCGCGGCGGACGTGGCCCGGACCGATCTGGGCGCGGTGGCGCTGCGGCTCGGCGAGTTGCTCGGCCGCCTCGACGAGGTCACCAGCGACACCGCCCGGGCGGCCGGCCCCGAACTGGCGGCCGCCGACGACGAAACCCTCTTCGAATTCATCGACCAGTGGCGCGGGTCGGCACAACCCAACCAGTGAGGCCACCGAAGGCCACGAGTAACCGATCACGAGCCGGAGCTGATATGCGAACGCTACTCATCGACAACTACGACTCCTACACCTACAACCTCTTTCAGCTGATGGCGGCGGTCTACGGCTGCGAACCCGTGGTGTTCGCCAACGACGACGAGGCGCTGCGCACGATCGCACCCGATGCGTTCGACGCACTGGTGATCTCGCCGGGCCCGGGCACCCCGAGCACACCGCGCGACATCGGGATGAGCCTGGACCTGATTCGCCGGAGCGGTCTGCCGGTGCTCGGCGTCTGCCTGGGTCATCAGGCGCTGGCCTACGTCGCGGGCGCCGACGTGGTGCGTGCGCCGGCGGCGCGGCACGGGCACCTGGAACAGATCCGGCACAGCGGCAGTGACCTGTTCGCCGGCATCCCCCAGGATTTCACCGCCGTGCGCTATCACTCGCTGTGCGTCGAATCGCCGTTGCCGCCGGAGCTCGAGGTGACCGCGTGGTCGGCCGATGGCGTGGTGATGGGTCTGCGGCACCGCCACGAGCCGTGGTGGGGGGTGCAGTTCCATCCGGAGTCGATCGCCACGGAGCACGGCGCCCGCCTGCTGGAGAATTTCCGGGCCCTGGTGGGGGCGGACAGCGACGGTACCTTGCCGGGGCGGAACGATTTTCGTGCGGCACCGGCCGCCGCGCCCGCGGCGCGGTGGCGGGTCGACTATCGGCGGATCGACGCGGCGATCGATACCGAGCGGGCGTACCGTGCGTTGTTCGCGAACGACGTGCACTCGTTCTGGCTGGACAGCAGCCGCGTCGAGCCGGGCCTGTCGCGATTTTCCTACCTCGGCTCGGCCGCGGGTCCGTCCGGCGAGACACTCACCTACGACGTCGCTTCGGGCATGGTCGGCGTCCGCGACGCCGACGGCGCGACCCGGACCGAGCTCGGCTCGGTGTTCGAGGTGCTCGAGCGGCGGCTGGCCGAGCGGGCGCTGCCGCCGACCCCGGAACTGCCGTTCGACTTCACCGGCGGCTACGTCGGATATTTCGGCTATGAGCTGAAGGAGGAGTGCGGCTCGCCCAATAAACATGTGTCCTCGTATCCGGACGCCCTGTGGATGTCGGCCGACCGCCTCGTAGTCGTCGATCACGAGAACGACAGCACCTGGGTGGTCACGGTGTTCCGCGATGACCCGCACGCCGCCGCCCGCGCCGGCCGGTGGCTCGCGGAAACCATGGATCGGCTCGCCGGGTGGGCCGCGGCCGCGGGCGCGGCGAGGTCGGCCGCGCCGGGTTTCGACCCGGAACCGTGGCTCGTGCAATCCCGGGAAACCTACGAGCGCAATGTCGACGCGTGCATCGATCAGTTGCGGGCGGGGGAGAGCTACGAGATCTGCCTGACCACCATGGTGGAGGCGCCGTATCGCGGCGACCCGCTGGAGCTGTACTGCCGGCAGCGACGCACCAACCCCGCACCGCACGCGGCGTATCTGCGGTTCGGCGAACTGCACGTACTGTGCTCCTCGCCGGAACGGTTCCTCCGGGTCTCGCCGGAGCGCGTCGTGGAGTCCAAACCGATCAAGGGCACCGCGCCCCGCGATCCCGATCCGCGGATCGACCTGGCGCTCGCGCGAGAGCTGGCCGGCAGCGCCAAGACCCGTGCGGAAAACCTGATGATCGTCGACCTGCTGCGCAACGACCTGGGCCGAGTCTGCGACATCGGCAGCGTGTCGGTGCCGGGGTTCATGCGAGTGGAGTCCTACGCCACGGTGCACCAGCTGGTGTCGACGATCCAGGGCCGGTTACGCCCCGAAGTCGGGGTGATCGAGGCGGTGCGGGCCTGCTTCCCCGGCGGCTCCATGACCGGAGCGCCGAAACTGCGCTCGATCGAGATCACCGATGAGCTGGAGGCGCAGGCCCGCGGCATCTACTCGGGCACGCTCGGTTTCCTCGGAGCCAACGGCACCGCCGACCTGAACGTGGTCATCCGCACCGCGGTCATCCACGACGGCCTGCTGCGTGCCGGCGCGGGCGGAGCGGTCCTGCTGGATTCGGACGCCGCCGCGGAGTTCGACGAGATGATGCTCAAGGCGGAATCGGCGTTGCGGTCGGTGGCGCCGGAGGACGTTCGTTCCGACAAGGTCGATGAGATCGGCTACCCCTCCGATGTCCCGGCCTGACCCGAACCGGCGCTCCCGCGCCACCTCCGGAAGAGGTGGCGCGGGAGCGGTTTCGGTCGGATCAGGACTTCGAGCTGTCGGCGTGCTGCGGCACCGGCTGCAGTTCGGCGGGAGCGCGCACCCGAGAGTGGCCGGCGCGGGCCATGAGGCCGGCGAGCGGGCCGGGGGCCCACCAGTTGGCCCGGCCCATGAGCTTCACGCTGGCCGGGACCAGCAGCATGCGCACGATGGTGGCATCGATGAGCAGACCGATGATGACGCCGACGCCGATCAGCCGGATCATGGTCAGCGAGGTCAGCGAGAAGGCCACGGTCACCGCGACCAGCAGGAACGCCGCCGCCGTCACGACCCGGCCGGTGTGGGCGATGCCGGTGCGGATCGCGGTGTCGGTGTCGTCGCCGTCGACGTGCGATTCGACCATCCGCGAGAGCAGGAACACCTCGTAATCACTGGAGAGCCCGAACACCAGCGTCGAGAGCATCAGCGCGATCGGCGCGAACATCGGCCCCGGCGTGATGTCCAGCAATCCCGCCCCGTGCCCGTCGACGAAGATCCAGGTCAGCAGCCCGTAGGTGGCGCCGAGACTGATGGCCGCCATCAGCACCGCCTTCACCGCCAGCACCAGCGAGCCGAAACTCAGCAGCAGCACCAGGAAGGTGGCCAGCACCATGAAGCCCAGCATCGCCGGGATGCGCTCCTTGGTGGCGGCGATGCCGTCCTGCGAAACCGCCGTGGTACCACCGATTTTCAGCGTCGTCCCCGGTTCGGTGGCGAGCGCGCGCAGCTGGTCGACGGTGCGCTGCGCGGCCGGGCTCCGTTCGGCGTCGGTCATTCTCGCGTAGACGACCCCCGAATCGGGGCCCCCGACCGCCTCCACTCGGAAGACGCCGGGCACGCGTTCGGCGGCACGGGTGATCGCGGCCAGCTCCGACGCACTCGCCGGCGTCCCGTCCGCGTGCTGGGCAAGGAGTTTCGCACCGGTGCGGGCCAGCGGGAAGTCGGCGTAGAACCGATCCATCGTGACCCGTGCCTGCGCGTCACTGGGCAACCCGTTGTGGTCGACATCGCCGATCTTGATGCCCGCCAGCGGCAGCAGGCAGACCACCAGCACCGCCGTCACCGCGGCGAACACCGCGATGGGCCGCCGCAGCACCCAGTCGGCGAAATTGCCCCAGAAGGTCACCGAGCGCTGCTCGACCCGATCGATCACCCCGCGCCGCCAGGCCAGGGCGTTGATCCGGGGCCCGAGCAGCAGCAAGGTGGCGGGCAGCACCGTCAGGCACACCACCACCGCGACCGCCATCGCCGCCAGGCCGCCGTAGGCCAGCGAGCGGATCAGGGCCAGGTCGAAGAACATCATGCCGATCGACCCGCAGGCCAGCAGGATCGCCGAGGTGCCGACCGTACGACCGGCGGTGACCATCATCGCGCGGACGGCGTCCTCGGTGCTGCTCCCGGCACGCAGTTCCTCGCGGAACCGGCTGACCATGAACAGGCTGTAGTCGACGGCCAGGCCCAGCCCGATCAGCGACGCGGTGTTGGCGGCGAAAGCGGAGACCTCGGTCCACTGCTGCAGCAGCCGCAACGCGAAAAACGCGCCCAGCAACGACAATCCGGCCGCCGCGAGCGGCACCGCGGCCGCCACGAAGCCACCGAACACGAACAGCAGCAGAATCAGCATCAGCGGGAACGACACCAGTTCGGCGCGCACCACATTGGTCAGCACCTCCTGGTTGTACGCGTCTGCGACGGCCGCGATACCGCCGAATCGA
The DNA here is from genome assembly GCF_040655395.1 of Nocardia sp. NPDC050435. Taxonomy (NCBI): domain Bacteria; kingdom Bacillati; phylum Actinomycetota; class Actinomycetes; order Mycobacteriales; family Nocardiaceae; genus Nocardia; species Nocardia sp. NPDC050435. Next base: position 76,133 of record NZ_JBFAJW010000002.1, on the reverse strand, counting down.
ACCTCCACCCCGGGGATCTCCAGGTGCTCCCGGACATCGAGGTAGGTGCGGATTCTGGCGTCCTCGTCACCGGCGAACGCGAACGTCGCCAGGCCGGTGCTGCCGTCGGTGGAGCGGAAGGCCAGCTTGGTCAGGTCGGAATTCGGGATCGACCAGTAGGTGCGCGGCGCGGCGACCATGCGGTCCGGGGCGATGTGCTCGAAGGACGCCGCGACCGCCGGCCCGAGCGAATCCAGCGACTGCCCGTATTGCGGGCGGTACAGGACGATCAGGTCGCTGGCATCGATGCGGCCGAAATTCTGCTCGATATACTCGTCGACGTAGGTGGATTCGCTGTCCGGGTCGGTGAATCCGCCCAGGCTGAGGTGATTCATCACCCCCAGACCCCAAATTCCCGCGCCGATAATTGTCACTACCACAAACGCTAGAATCGCACGCGGGCGCGCGACGAGAATGTTTCCCCACCAGTGGATCATGGCGGTAATCCTAACCGAAATAGCCGTACAGGGAATGGTTTCGGCGGCGTCTCGGTTCTCCGCTATTTCGTCGACGCGGCCTGATCCGCGGTGTGCGCGGGTGTGCTGATGTGATAATTCGCAAGGTCCGGATCGCGACGCATCATGGTGCGATGCTCGCGCGGCGTGAAGGGCCACAGATCCGGGCTGCCGTCGGCGCCGAGATACCAGCTCCGGCAGCCGCTCGTCCACACCGTATTCGGCATGGCCGCACGGATTCTCGCGTTGTATTGCTCGGCGGCCGCGCGGGTCGGCTCGACGGTGTCCAGTTCGCCGTCGCTCCAGCGCCGCACCCAGCCGAGGATGTGCTCGGCCTGCCATTCGGCGACCACGGTCAGCGGAAAATTGCCCACCGGGCTGTTCGGGCCCAGGAGCAGAAAGACATTGGGGAATCCGGGCAGTGCCACGGTTTCGAATGCGTTCGGACCGGTCTCCCATTCTTCGTGGATGGTTCGGCCATGGGTGCCGATCAAATTCATGGGACGCATATAGCTGCGCGGGTCGAACCCGGTCGCGAGCACGATGACATCGAGTTCGTGGAGTGTGCCGTCCGCGGTGACGATCCCGCGCGGCTCGACACGCTCGATCGTGTCGGTCACCACCGACACATCCGGTCGCTGCACGGCCCGGTAGAAACTCGTCGACACCACGATGCGCTTGCACAGCGGCACGTAGTCGGGAGTCAGTGCCCGGCGCAGCTCGCGATCGCGGACCCGAAGCAGGTTGGCCCGGCAGATCCACGCGGCGGCGGTGCGCCGCCAGCCCGGATTGATCACCGCGTCGAACAGGAACTCGCAGCTGAAATGGATGGTCCGGTAGCTGAGCCGGTCCAGGACCGGATAGCGCCGCCGCAACCATCGGGCGATGTCGAAGTATCGCGGATTAGGCACCGGCAGCATCCACTGGGCGGTCCGCTGGAACAGGGAGAAGTGCGCGGCTTTTCCGGCCAGTGCGGTCGTCAGCTGCACGCCCGTCGAGCCGGTGCCCACCACGCCCACCCGCTTGCCGGTGAGCTCCGCGCTGTGATCCCAGCGTGCGGAATGAAAGATCGCACCCGCGAAACTCGCCATTCCGGGTAGCTCGGCGACATGCGGATTGTGCTGAATTCCGGTAGCGCACAATACGAAATCGAAAACTTCCACGCTGTCGTCGGTGCGCACGGTCCAGGCCGCGCCGTCGAATTCGGCCGACCTGACCTCGGTGTCGAATCTGATGTGTGGTGCCAGGTTGAACTGCCCGGCGACGTCGCTCAGATACCGGTCTATTTCCGGTCCCGGTGAGAAGAAACTGGACCACTCCGGATTGGGCGCGAAACTGAATTGGTATATGCGAGACGGCAGATCACACGTCAAGCCCGGATAAGTATTGTCCCGCCACACCCCGCCGAGCGCGGAACGCTTCTCGAATATCGTGAAATCGGTGAACCCGGCGCGCTGCAATGTTATTGCCATGCAGATACCCGACATGCCGGCCCCGATGACCGCGATCCGCGGTGAACGCGAGCGGGCCGAGGAACGCGATGAGCTCATGGTAGCCGAGGCTAAGGGCCGCCGTAGCGGGCGTCAACGGAGCATGTTGCAGCGCCCGGTAATTGCCGAGTAATCGGCCACGTCCGCCTGGTCGCAGACTCAGCGATTACCCCGCAATTACGCGGCATAAGTAGCTTTTTCTAAAAAGCACACGAATTAGAGGTCGGTATCCCATGGCGAACGAAGAAGAGCTCCGTAAATACCTCAAGCGAGCCGCGACCGAGTTGCAGACCACCCGCCAGCGCCTCCAGGAGACGGTGGCACGGGCGAACGAGCCGATCGCGATCGTCAGCATGGCCTGCCGGTTCCCCGGCGGAGTGGCCTCGCCCGAGGATCTGTGGGACGTCGTGGCACAGGGCCGCGACCTGGTCTCGGGCTGGCCGACCGATCGCGGCTGGGATTCGGGCGCCTACGACCCGGATCCGGAGAAGGAGGGGACGTCGTATGTGCGCGACGGCGGATTCCTCTACGACGCGGCCGATTTCGACGCCGCGTTCTTCGGGATCAGCCCCCGCGAGGCCATGGCGATGGATCCGCAGCAGCGGTTGCTGCTGGAGTCCGCGTGGGAGGTGCTGGAACGCGCCGGCATCGACCCGGCGACGCTGCGCGGCACCGACACCGGCGTATTCGCCGGACTGATCTCCACCCCCTACGGGCCTGCCATCACCGGTGACCGCGAGGGGCTCGGCGCGCTGTTGCTGACCGGGCGCACCTCCAGTGTCGCCTCGGGGCGCATCGCCTACACGCTCGGCCTGGAAGGCCCGGCTGTCACCCTGGACACGGCGTGCTCCTCCTCGCTGGTGGCGATGCACCAGGCGGTGCAGTCGCTGCGCACCCGGGAGTCGAGCCTGGCCCTGGCCGGCGGTGTGTGCGTCTTCGCGACCACCGAAGCGTTCGTGGGCTTCTCGGCGCAGCGGGGCCTGTCGGCTGACGGCCGCTGCAAGTCCTACGCCTCGGCCGCGGACGGCACCTCCTGGGGCGAGGGCGTCGGCATGGTGCTGCTGGAACGTCTCTCGGACGCGCGCCGCAACGGTCATCCGATCCTGGCGGTGATCCGCGGCAGCGCGGTGAACCAGGACGGCGCCTCCAATGGACTGGTCGCACCGAACGGGCCCGCCCAGCAGCGGGTGATCCGCCAGGCCCTGGCCAACGCGGGCGTGCCCGCCGCCGAGGTCGACCTGGTGGAGGGCCACGGGACCGGCACCGCCCTGGGCGATCCGATCGAGGCGCACGCCCTGCTCTCGACCTACGGCGCCGAGCGCCGCGACGGCGAGCCGCTGTGGCTGGGATCGATCAAGTCGAATATGGGCCACACCCAGGCCGCCGCCGGCGTCGCGGGTGTCATCAAACTGGTGAAGGCCATGGAGCACGGCGTCATGCCGCCGACCCTGCACGTCGACGAGCCGTCCAAACACGTGGACTGGACGGTCGGCGAAGTGCAGCTGGTGACCGAGTCGCGGCCCTGGCCGCGCAACGGCCATCCGCGCCGGGCCGCCGTCTCCTCCTTCGGCATCAGCGGAACCAACGCACACCTGGTGGTGGAGCAGTACACCGAACCCGTCGCCGAGCCGTCCGAGACCGCCGAACCCGAGCCGGACGCCATGCCGGTGATCCCGTGGCTGCTCTCCGCGCGATCCCCGGAGGCGCTGCTCGCGCAGGCGGAGCGGCTGAGCGCGCACGCGCACGCGAATCCCGCGGTGTCGCCGCTGGATATCGGGCTGTCGCTGAGCGCGACCCGCGCCACCTTCGAACACCGCGCGGTGATCCTGGGCCGGGACCGAGCCGAATTGCTCGACGGTGTACAGGCTTTGGCCACCGGCGTGAGCACCGACGCGGTGGTGCGCGGCGTCGCGGGTTCGGTGACCAAGACCACGGTGCTGTTCCCCGGTCAGGGCGCGCAGCGGGTCGGCATGGGCCGGGAGCTGATCGCCGCCTACCCGGTGTACGCGGCGGCCTTCGACGAGGTCTGCGCGCACTTCGACGGCGCCTTCGACACGCCGCTGCGCGAGGTGACCCTCGCCGAACCGGACAGCCCGGAAGCCGAGCTGCTGGACCAGACCGCCTACACCCAGGCGGCCCTGTTCACGGTCGAGGTAGCGCTGTACCGCCTGACCGAATCCTGGGGGCTGCGTACCGATTACGTGATCGGGCACTCCATCGGCGAGATCACCGCGGCCTACGTCGCGGGTGTGTGGTCGCTGGCGGATGCCTGCAAGCTGGTCGCGGCCCGGGGCCGGTTGATGCAGTCGCTGCCCACCGGTGGCGCGATGGTCGCGGTGGCGGCACCGGTCGAGCAGGTGCGGCCCCTGCTCGCCGGGCGTGCCGGCGAGGTCAGCATCGCCGCGGTCAACGGACCGAACGCGGTAGTGGTCTCCGGTGTCGCGGAGGCGGTGGCGGAAATCGTGGAAACGCTTGCCGCACAGGGCGTGCGCACCAAGCAGCTGCGCGTCAGTCATGCTTTCCACTCGCCGCTGATGGATCCGATCCTGGACGAGTTCCGGGCGGTGTGCGACAGCCTGACCCCGATGACGCCGACGCTCGGAGTCATCTCCAACCTCACCGGGCAGCTGGCCGAGACCGCCGAATTGCACTCCGCGGACTACTGGGTCCGGCATCTGCGGGAGCCGGTGCAGTTCCTCGCCGGGGCGCAGTGGGCCCGCCGCCACGGCGGCGCGAAGGTGTTCGTCGAGGTCGGACCGGGCGCCGCGCTCAGCGCGATGACCCAGGACTGCGTCGCCGACACCGACTGGGACGACATCACCGTGGTGCCGGTGCTCCGGCCGCAGCGCGACGAGCGCACCGGCTTCCTCACGGCGCTGGCCACCGCGCACGGCGCCGGCGCGGCCGTGGACTGGACGGCAGCGCTCACCGCGGCGGGCGGGCGGCGAATCGCCCTGCCCACCTACCCGTTCCAGCGCAAACGCTACTGGCTCGACTGCCCGCTCGGTGGCGCGAATGTCCGCGAAGCGGGCTTGCGCGCCAGCGAGCATCCCCTGCTCGGGGCGACCGTGACGCCGGCGCAGGGCGGTGGGCTGCTGCTCACCGGCAGGCTGTCCCGGCACACCCACGCGTGGCTGGCCGACCACACCATCAGCGGGTCGGTACTCCTGCCCGGGACCGCCTTCGTCGAATTGGCCCTGCACATCGGCGATCTGCTGGATTGCCCGCAGGTGGACGAGCTGATTCTGCAGGCGCCGCTGATCCTGCCCGCCGCCGACGGCGTGGAAGTGCAGATCGTGGCCGGGGGCGCGCAGGAATCGGGCGAGCGATCGGTGTCGATCTACTCCCGGCCCGCGGCCGGGACCGAGGATTTCGGCGCCGAGAGCACCTGGACCTGTCACGCGGTGGGTGTGATCGCCCCGGCCGCCGACCCGGCGCCCGCCGACGACCTGGCCCCGTGGCCGCCCGCCGGCGCGGTCGCGATTCCGGTGACCGAGCTCTACGACAACTTCGCCGGAATCGGGTACGAGTACGGGCCGCTGTTCCGCGGGCTGCGTGCCGCCTGGTCGCTGGGGACGGAGGTCTTCGCCGAAGTCGCCCTGCCCGCTCAATCGCAGTCCGAGGCAGCGCGTTTCGGACTGCACCCGGCGCTGCTGGATGCCGCGCTGCACGCGATGGCGTTCACCGGCGACCCGGAAACCGCCGCCGCGGGGGAGATCCGGCTGCCTTTCGCCTGGGAGGGCGTGACGCTGCACGCGATCGGCGCCACCACGGTGCGGGTGCGCGTGACGCCCGACGGCGCCGACCGGATCGGCCTGGTCCTGACCGACCCGTCCGGCCGCTCGGTGGCGACCGTGCGGGCGCTGACGGTCCGCGCGGTGGCGATGGATCATCTGCGCGGCAGCGCGGCGAGCACCGACGAATCGCTGTTCGCGCTCGGCTGGGTGCCGGTGTCGCGACCGGAGGCCGCCCCCGCGGCCGGGACTTGGACGGCGTACACCGTCGCCGAGGAGGACTCGGAGCTCGCCGCGACCTCGGCCACCCTGCACCTGGAGCACTACGAAGGTGGCGGGCGGTCGGCGATCGTGCTGCGAGCGACCGCGGCCGACGGCCCGCCCGCCGACGTGGTGCGGGAACGCGTGTCCGAGGTGCTGACCCGCGTCCAGGCGCTGCTGGCCGGCGGAACGCCGAGCAGCCCGCTGGTGGTGCTCACCCGCCGGGCGGTGGCGGTGCACGGCGCCGAGGACGTCGAGGATCTCGCGGCCGGCGCGATCTGGGGCATGCTGCGCAGCGCCCAGAACGAGAACCCGGGCCGGATCATGATCGTCGACGTCGACGACTGGGCGCACTATCGCGACGCGGTCGAGGTCGCGCTGGCCGTGGACACCGAACCGCAACTGGCGATCCGCGCGACGGCGCTGCACGCCCCGCGCGTGGGTCGCGCCGGCGTCGACACCGTCGGTGCGGCGGACCTCGTCGGCACGACGGACTGGGCGCTCACCGCGCTCGGGTCCGGCGCGCTCAGTGGCGAGAACATGGTGCTCACACCGGTCGAGACCTTCGGCCTCGGGCCGGATCAGGTGCGGGTCGCAGTGCGCGCCACCGGCATGAACTTCCGCGACGTCCTGATCGTGCTCGGCATGTACCCGGATCCGAACGCCCCGATCGGCGGCGAAGGATCCGGCGTGGTGCTGGAAGTCGGTTCCGCCGTCACCGAATTCGCGCCGGGCGACCGGGTGATGGGCCTGTTCGCCGGGGTCGGCTCCACCGTGGTGACCGACCGCCGCACCCTCGTGCCGATGCCCGCCGGGTGGTCGTTCGCGCAGGCTGCCGCGGTGCCCGCGGTGTTCGCCACCGCCTACTACGCCCTGGTGGACCTGGCCAAGGTGCAGGCCGGCGAGACCTTGCTGATCCACGCCGCCACCGGCGGCGTCGGTATGGCCGCGGTGCAACTGGCCCGGCATCTCGGCGTGGAACTGCTGGTCACCGCCAGCACCCCGAAGTGGCGGGTGCTCAAGGCCCAGGGCTTCGACGAGGACCAGATCGGCAACACCCGCACCACCGAGTTCGAGGCGAAGTTCCTGGCCACGACCGACGGTCGAGGCGTGGACGTGGTGCTGGACTCGCTGGCCGGCGAGATGGTCGACGCGTCGCTGCGGCTGCTGCCGCGCGGCGGGCGCTTCGTCGAGATGGGCCTGACGGACCTGCGCGATCCCGACGAGGTCGCGGCCGCGCACCCCGGGGTCTGGTACCGCAACTTCGTCCTGATGGAGGCGGGCGCGGACCGGCTGCACGAGATCATGCTCGAACTGGTCCGCCTGTTCGAGGCCGGTGCGCTGACCACCCTGCCGGTGACCACCTGGGATGTGCGCCGGGCGCCGGAGGCGTTCCGGTTCCTGGGCTCGGCGCGCCACATCGGCAAGAACGTCCTGATGATTCCCGAGGCGATCGACCCCGAGGGCACCGTGCTGATCACCGGCGGCACCGGGTCGCTGGGTGGTCTGGCCGCCCGGCATCTGGTCACCCGCTACGGCGCGCGGCACCTGCTGCTGGTGAGCAGGCGTGGCGCCCAGGCGGATTCGGCCCAGGAGCTGTCCGAGGAACTGACCGCGCTGGGCGCGCGGGTCGGTTTCGCCGCCTGCGACGTGGCCGACCCCGACGCCTTGGCGGCGGTGCTGGCCGGCATCGACGCCGAGCATCGGCTGACCGCCGTCGTGCACACCGCGGGCGTGATCGACGACGCGCTGTTCATCGGCCAGACTCCCAAGCACATCGAGGCCGTGTTCCGGTCCAAGGCGGACGCGGCCTGGAATCTGCACGAGGCGACGCGCGAGCTGGACCTCTCCCTGTTCGTCCTGTTCTCCTCGGTGGCGGGCGTTTTCGGCTCGCCCGGTCAGGCGAACTACGCGGGCGCCAATGCCTTCCTGGACGCGCTGGCCCAGCACCGGCACACGCTCGGCCTGCCCGCGACGTCGCTGGCCTGGGGTCTGTGGGAACGCGCCACCGGGATGACCGAGCACCTCACCGCCCAGGACCGCGCCCGGATCCATCGGGAGGGCTTCCTGCCGATCCCCGACGAGGAGGGGCTGGCACTGCTCGACTCGGCGCTCACGCTGGGACAGGCGACGGCGGTCCCCGCGAAGATCGACGTCGCGACCCTGCGCAAGAACATCGACGATCTGCCGGCGACCCTGCGCGCGGTGGTGCGGGCGGGCCGGCGCACCGCGGACGGCGGATCGGTCGAGTCGTCGAAGCTGGTGGCGAGCCTGATCGGAAAGAGCGAGACCGAGCAGGAACGGCTCATCCTGGAAATCATCCGGGCACACGGTGCAGCGGTCCTCGGACACGATTCGCCGGAGGCGGTGGGCGTGGATCAGCCGTTCATGGATCTCGGGTTCGACTCGCTCAGCGCCGTGGAATTCCGGAACCGGCTGAAATCCTCGACCGGCGCGAAACTGCCGACCACCGTGGTGTTCGACTATCCGACGCCCGCCGCGCTGGCGGGATATCTGCGCCAGCAGATCGCCCCGGCCGACGACCGTCCGGCGCGGATCGTGGCGCAGATCGACGCGCTGCGCGGCGTCTGCGCCGACGTCGAACTCGACCGCTCCGAACTCGACGACATCACCGCGAGGCTGAACGAGCTGGTCCGCACGCTGCGCGGGGAGGAACCCGACGAGGTGCTGGCCAGCTTGGACAGCGCCGACGACGACGAGCTGTTCGACTTCATCGACAAGCCGCGCTCGGCAGCGGCCTACGGCGCGGCGGGGTCGCTCTGATGGCGACCGAGGCGGAGCTGCGCAAGTACCTGAAGAAGGCGGCGCGCGAACTGCACGAAAGCCAGCAGCGGGTCCAGGAATTGGACGCGCGACTGTCCGAGCCCATCGCGATCATCGGCATGGGCTGCCGCTTTCCGGGCGGGCTGCGCTCGCCCGAGGAGCTGTGGCAGGCCCTGGCGCAGGGCCGGGATCTGATGTCGGACTTCCCGGCGGATCGAGGCTGGGATCTGGACGCGTTCTACGACCCCGATCCGGACGCGGATTTCGCGTCCGCCGTGCGGACCGGCGCCTTCATCCGGGACGCGGGCGAGTTCGACGCGGGATTCTTCGGGATCAGCCCGCGCGAGGCCCGGGCGATGGACCCGCAGCATCGACTGCTGCTGGAGGTCGCCTGGGAGACGATCGAGCGGGCCCGGATCGATCCGGTCTCGTTGCGCGGGAGCGCGACCGGGGTGTACGTCGGGATGAACGATCAGGGCTACGCCCTGACCAACCCCGAGTCCTGGGCCGGCGGGCTGAGCTACACCCTCACCGGCAACGCGCCGGCCGTCGCGTCGGGACGGATCTCCTACCTGTTCGGATTCGACGGTCCCGCCGTCACTTTGGACACGGCGTGCTCGTCGTCACTGGTGGCGCTGCATCAGGCCGCGCAGGCGCTGCGAGCGGGCGAATGCTCACTGGCGCTGGTCGGCGGGGTGACGGTGATGGCGACGGCCGCGCCCTTCTCGATCTTCTCCCGGCAGCGTGCGCTGGCTCCGGACGGGCGGTGCAAGGCCTTCGCCTCCGCCGCGGACGGCACCGCCTGGGGTGAGGCCGCCGGGCTGTTGCTCATCGAAAGGTTGTCCGACGCACGCCGGAACGGGCACCCGGTGCTGGCCGTGGTGCGTGGTTCCGCGGTGAACCAGGACGGCGCGTCCAACGGGCTGACCGCGCCCAGCGGTCTGGCTCAGCAGCGCGTCATCCGGCAGGCGCTGGCCAACGCCCGGCTCTCGCCGCTGGACATCGATGTCGTCGAAGGGCATGGCACCGGCACCGTGCTCGGCGATCCGATCGAGGCACAGGCGCTGCTGGCGGTGTACGGCCAGGATCGGCCCGAGGAGTCGCCGCTGTGGTTGGGCTCGATCAAGTCGAACATGGGCCACACCCAGACCGCCGCCGGGGTCGCCGGAATCATCAAGGCGGTCCTGGCGATGCGGGCGGGTACCGTGCCCGCGACCCTGAATGTCGACGAGCCGTCCACCCACGTCGACTGGACGGTGGGGCCGGTCCGGCTGGCCACCGCCGCGCAGCCCTGGCCGGGGACCGGCCGAGCGCGCCGGGCCGCGGTGTCCTCGTTCGGCATCAGCGGCACCAATGTGCACGTCGTCCTGGAGCACGATCCGGAGGCTGCGGCGGAAACCTCTGATCGCGCGGCGGAGCCGACCGGCGTCGTGCAACCGTGGGTGCTGTCGGCGAAATCGAGTGGCGCGCTGCGCGATCAAGCCGACGCGCTGCGCGAGACCTTGGCGGCTGATCCCGGCGGCGCGCTGACCGACATCGGGTATTCGCTGGCCGCCACCCGTGCCGCGTTCGAGCACCGGGCGGTGCTGATCGCGGACAGCCGGGCCGATTTCCTGGCCGGCCTCGCCGCGGTCGCGCAGGACGCCTTCGCGCCGACCACGGTGCAGGGCCGGGCCCGTCAGCGCGGCCGGCTGGCCGTGGTGCTGCCCGGCCAAGGCAGCCAGATGCCGGGCATGGGCAGTGAACTCTACGAACGGTTCCCGGTTTTCGCCGGCGCCTTCGACGAGCTGTGCGCCGCGTTCGACGAGCACCTCGACGGGTCCCTGCGCACGGCGATCCTCGGCTCGGCCGACGGTGTGCTGGATCGCACGGACTACACCCAGCCCGCGCTGTTCACCGTCGAGGTCGCCCTCTTCCGGTTGCTCGAATCCTGGGGGGTGCAGCCGGATTTCGTGCTCGGTCACTCGGTCGGCGAATTGGCCGCCGCGCATATCGGCGGTGTCCTGTCCCTGCCCGACGCGGTCGCCGTGGTGGCCGCGCGGGGCCGTCTCATGCAGGCGCTCCCGCCCGGCGCGATGGTCTCGGTGCGGGCTTCGTTCGAGGAGGTCGTCGCGGCGCTGGGCGAGCACGCCGACCAGGTGGCGGTCGCGGCGGCGAACGGCCCGAATTCGACCGTGATCTCCGGCGCCGAGGACGCGGTGCTGGCGGTGGCGCGGAGCTGGCGCGAGCGCGGACGCCGGATCAAGCGGCTCAAGGCGGAGCGGGCCTTCCACTCGCCGCAGCTGGACAGCATGCTGGCCGACTTCGCGGCGGTGCTCGGGCAGGTCCAGCTGCGGGATTCGGCTGTTCCGCTAGTGTCCAACGTGACCGGTGTACTCGCGACCGCGGCCGAGCTCCGGTCGCCCGGTTACTGGGTGCGCCAAGCCCGCGAACCGGTCCGATTCGGCGACGGCATCCAGTTCCTGCTGGCCTCCGGGGTGACCACGCTGCTCGAGGTCGGACCGGGCGAGGTGCTGTCCGGGCTGAGCCACGAATGCATGACCGACGCGGCCTGCTCGGCGATCCCCGTCATGCGCGGCGTCGAGCAGCAGGAGCGTGGCCTGCTCCGGGCGCTGGCCGGTGCCTGGACCCGCGGCGTCCCGGTGCGGTGGGCCTCGATCTTCGCCGATTCCGGCGCCCGCGCGGTCGATCTGCCCACCTACCGTTTCCAGCGCCGCAACTACTGGAGCGGAAGCGCGGAGCAGGAGCCGGACGTCGTCGGCAGCGTGGGCGAACTCGATACGCGGTCGCGCGAGCAGGCCGTAGCGGCGCTGCGCGAGAGCCTGCTCGCGCTACCGGAAGCGGCGCAGACCGAGTCGGTGCTGGCGCTGGTGAAGTCCCAGATCCGGGAAATACTCATCGATCTGGCCGACGACGAGATCGAGGTGGAGGCGACGATCCTCGAAGTCGGTCTCACCTCCCTGTCGGCCCTGGAATTGCGCAGCCGCCTGGTGGTGCTCACCGGTGTCGCGCTGTCCCTGGAAGACCTGTTCACCCATCCGACCCCACGCGCCCTCGCCGAACTCATCCGCGGCCGCGCCCTGGAGGCCGTCGGTGACGAGAACACGCTGATCAAGCTGTGAGGACGAGATGACGATCGAAGAGATACCGCCGGCCGCCGAATCCCCCTCCACGGAGCTGCGGTTCGAGCAGACCGTGCCCTGCGGGCTGGCGCACCGCCGGGCGCTGGGTGAGGTGTTCGTCGCCGACACCGCGGCCGCCGGGCCGGACGAGTACCTGGCCGCGATCCAGCTGCCGCGAGCCCATTCGCTGTGGTTCGACCGGGTGGCCCGCTTCCACGATCCGCTCTCGGTGGTGGAAGCGGTGCGCCAGGCCCTCATCGTGATCGGGCACCGCTATCTGCGCGTGCCGCCGAACACTCCGGTGAGCCTGCAGCGCTTGTCGATCTGCGTGGAAGACCTCAGCGCCTTCCGCGACACCGAACGCTCGCCGCTGGAAGGAATCGTGCGGGCGCGCGCGGACGGTGCCTCGGCCAGTCGCGGCTACTTCACCGATACGTCCTTCGACACCACGGTGACCATCGGCGGCGCACTGGCGATGACCCTCACCGGTGGCGGAATCGCCTTCCCCGCCGAGGCCTACGACGAATTGCGCAGCTACCGGCGTTCGCTGCAATCCACCGAGTTCGGGCTGCCCGTCGGCCTGACCCCGCTGGATCCGGTGCTGGTGGGCCGCCGCGATCCGCGCAACGTGGTGCTGGGTTCGGCGGTCGCGCTGCCCGACGGGGCGGGGTGGCGGTTTCCGATCGTCGCGAACCCGGCGCACCCGTCGTTCTTCGATCACGAATACGACCATGTGCCCGGCCCGCTGCTGATCGAAGCGTTCCGCCAGGCGGCGGTCTTCGCCGCCGTGGGCAGCGGATCGCTGGCGGCCGAGGCGGCGGCGATCGTCGGCATCGAGGCCGAATTCACTGATTTCGCCGAACTCGACTCGCGGCTGGACTGCACCGTCACCGCCGCCACGGCGGACGCCGATCTCGGCGAGTACTTCGCGGAGCTGGCGCTGTACCAGTTCGACGAGCAGATCGGCCACGCCCGCATCGAACTGGCGCCCTATCCGCACGCCCCTGCCCTCTACGTCTAGGAGACGGACCAGTGGAATCCTCAGCACACACGATCGGTAAGCAGGTCGCCGTGGTCGGCGGCGGTATATCCGGCATCGCCGCGGCGTGCCGGCTCGAGCAGGCCGGCTACCGGGTCGACCTGCTCGAGGGCACCGGCACGCTGGGCGGCCGATGCGGCATCGACCGCCTCGGCGAACGCCCGGTCATGATGGGCGGCAAGAACATCGGCCACAACTACTCGACCCTGCGTACCCTGCTGGCGGAGCTGGGCGTGCACCTGTACGAGCCGTTCGGCATCAACACCTCCCGGATGATCGACGGGAAGCTCACCACGCTGGACAGTCAGCATCTGTTCAGTGAGATGCGCAAGAGCCTGGGGCGGATCGGGTCCCGCAAAGACGTGGGCAAGCTGCTCTACCTGGGCACTCGCGTGAAAAGCAATGTGGACAACCGGTTCCTGGGCTCGGCGACCTTCACCAAGATCGCCGCCAAGAGCGATCACCTCCCGCTGAGCGAGCACTTCGGGCCGGATCTGACCCAGAATCTGTTCCGCCCGATGACCGTGCGCATGAACGGCGCCGAACCCGACGAGGTCTACCTCGGTACCTTCGGCACCAACCTCGCGATGATGCTGGACAACTACGACCAGCTGACCCACGGGATCGAGCCCGCGTTCGAAGCGCTGGCGAAACGGGTTGCGGTGCGGCTGAATTCGCGCGTCGACGGGCTGGTGGTGCGGCACGGACGGGTGACCGGACTGCGCGTGGTGACGCCGGACGGCCCGCCGGTCGAGCAGGACTACGACGGCGTCGTGCTGGCCGTCCCGGCCTACGCTGCCGCGGACATCGTCAAGTCCGAGCTGCCGAAACTGAGTGGCGTTCTGGCGAGCGTCAACTATTTCCCCGCGACCGTCGCGGTGGTCGAATACGAGCGCCCGGTCTTCAGCCCGGCCATTCGCGCCATCGCCCTCGACAACGGCCCGTGCAGCAACGCGGGGGTCTACGGCGTCAACGATCTCAATGTGGTGCGCTACACCTTCAGTGGGCGGGCGGCGCGGCCGCTACCGTCGGCCGATCAGTTGGCGGAGTGGATCGACGACGCCGAGGCGCGGATTCAGGAGATGCTGGGCGTCGGCAAAATCGATCGGGTGCGGATGGTCACCCAGCAATGGGATTACGCCTATTGTGGCTATCTGCCATTTCATGGTGACTTTCTGTCACAGGTAAATTCACAGGTGCACAGTCTCGCCGGTCTCGAATTGGCCGGAGATTACATGCTCGGTGCGCCATTGGAAGCGTGTGCGCGCTCCGGTTCCGCGGCAGCGCGGCGACTATTGTCCGGGGTCGAACCGCATTCCCATAACGGCTGAATGAATTCTGGATGTACTCATGGGGGCTGGAGTGGTTCGAATCGCGTCCGGGCACGCCTCGAATTCCGAACGGCGGGTCGCGGAGGCGATCGCGGTGCTCGGGGACGAGAGCACCACCGAGCGGGTAGCGGTGCTGCTGAAGACCGATACCGTGTGGGTCCAGGCGGTGCTGGAGCAGCTGACCGAGGACGGATTGGTCGAGGGCGCGCGCCTGTGCCTGCCCACGATTCGGCGGCGCCTGCTGCGGGACATGTCCTACGACGTCCGCCGGATACTCTTCCACCGCGCGGCGGGACTGTTGTACGAGCATCGGGCACCGGCCGCCGTGGTGGCCGACCTGCTGCTCGGCGCGGGTTACGCCCAATTCGCCTGGGCCACCGTCGTCTTGCGCGACGCGGCCGAGCAGGCGCGACGTGACGACCAGGTGGACACCGCGCTGCAGTACCTCGAGCTCGCTTACCGGGTCACGCCGCGCGCCGCCGACCGGGCCGCGATCTCGGCCCAGTCGGCGGCCATCGAGTGGCAGGTGAATCCGTCGACGGCGACCCGCAACTTCACCCGCGTCACCGCGGCCGCGCGCACCGGGCTGCTCGATCGGCGGACGCTGCCGCGTGTCATCCGCTACCACCTGTGGCACGGCTGCCTCGAAGACGCTGACCACGCGTTGACCCTGCTCGCCGTGGCGCCGGAGACGAACGCGCCCACCGGGACCGACGAGGTGGACTTCCTGCAGGCCTGGCTGGCGTATTCGTATCCGGACCTGGCCCGGCCGCCCCGCACGGCCGGCGGCGGGACCGATGCGTCCCGTGCCGCCGACACGCGATCGGCGCCGGGGCTGGCGGCTACGGTCCTGTCCGGCATCGTGACCGGCGCCGACCCCGCCGAGGTCGCCGCCGGTGCGCAACGGATCCTGGACGGCCACCGGCTCAGCTCGGCCACCGTCGACGCGCTGACCGTGGCGGTGGAAACCCTGATTCTGCTGGACCGGCTGCCCGCCGCGGCCTCGTGGTGCGATGTCCTGCTCGCGGAGGCCAAGGCGCGCCAGGGGCCCGCCTGGAAGGCGATTTTCGCCGGGCTGCGCGCGGAGATCGCGCTGCGGCAGGGCGATCTGGCGGCCGCCGAGCGGTTGGCCACGCTGGCACTGAATCAGATCCCGGCCAAGAACCTCGGCACGATGGTGGGCGGCCCCATCGCGATCCTGGTGTCCACCCTCACGGCGGCGGGCCGGCTCGCGGAAGCCGAAACCCAGCTGGGCCGCGCGGTGCCGGATTCGTTGTTCCGCTCCCGGTTCGGGCTGCGCTACCTGCACGCCCGCGGCCATCTGGCGCTGGCGGACGGCCGCGTCGAGGAGGCCATCGCGGACTTCTGGACCTGCGGCGCCCTGATGCGGCGGTGGGGCATCGACCTGCCGGGCCTGGTGCCGTGGCGCAATGACCTGGCCGAGGCCTACCTACGACGCGGCGAGCCGGACCGCGCCAAATACTTCGCGTCCGCGCATCTGGCGCGCCTCACCAGGGCGGACGCCCATCCGACCGGCGGGGTGTCGCTGCGGCTCCTGGCGGCGGCCCGGGATCGACGGCGACGGCTGGAGCTGCTGCGCGAATCCGAGTCCATCGCCAGAGCTTCCGGCGACAAGCTGGAAATCGCCCGGGTGCTCGCGGCGCTGGCCGAGGCGTATCGCGAGGTCGAGCCGCCCGGAGCGGAGCCGCCGCAGCGGTCCCGCACCCTGGGTCGCCAGGTGGCCCGGATGACCCGGGAATGTGGCGCGGCCCGGCACTATGTGGAGCCGCACCGGCCGACGGCGCTGGAGGGTGACTCCGTCGCGGCCGCGCCGTCGTCGTTGAGCCCCGCCGAACTGCGGGTCGCGCGCCTGGCCGCCGACGGCGCGCGCAATCGCGATATCGCGGACACGCTGGGGGTGACCATCAGTACCGTGGAACAGCATCTGACCCGCGCTTATCGAAAATTGAACGTGGCACGGCGATCGGAGTTGCGCTTTGCGCTGCGGCGCGCGCAACCGGCTATCGCCGCGTCCGCCCCGCCGAATCCCCGTCCAGCTGACCCAGCAGCGTAGGGTCCTGGCGCAGGATGAGCCGGTGCAGTTCCTGCAGCTCGTGGCCGGGTTCGATGCCGACGGTGTGCACCAGCGCGTCCCGGGTGCGGCGGAAGACGTTGAGTGCGTCGACCTGCCGCCCGGATCGGTACAGCGCGAGCATGTATTGCCGGCACAGGTTTTCGCGCAGCGGCTCGGCACCGGTCAGCACCTCCAGCTCGGGCGTGAGTTCTCGATGCCGGCCGCAGGCCAGGGCCGCGTCGAAGCAGTCTTCGTAGACGGCCATGCGCTCGTCCTCGATCGCCACGATCTCCGACCAGCGGGAATGGGACTCGCCCAGATCCTCCAAGGCGTTTCCGGCCCACAGCGCCAGCGCCCGGCGCAGGAGATCGATCCCTTCCTCGAGATTCCCGGCGCCGATCGCGCCGCGGCCCCGCAGTGCCAGTTGCCGGAACTGGTGCAGATCCAGTGATTCCAGGGAGATCCAGAAGAGATATCCAGGGGCGCGAGTCATCAGGGCCACCGTCGCGTCGGCTTGGTCGGCGATCATGCGGCGGATCGCCCAGACCGAGTTCTGGATGATCTTGCGCGCCGTCGACGGCGGTTCACCCTGCCAGAGCACCTCTTGTAATCGACTGGTCGGCACGACCTGGTTGGCATTCAAAAGTAAATAGCCCAGCACCGCTCGCTGCGTCATTCCACCGAGGGCGAGATCGTTGCCTTCGGCACTTACTCTCAGTTGACCCAGGATTGAGAACTCCATGATGGCTATGACGCCCCCGTACCAATCGATCGAAAATAATGAGGCGTACGCCGACCATGCGAATGACCGCTCGGTTCGAGCGGGCCTTCGCAACTGTCTCCAGCCACCCCCGAAAGCGAGCATATAGCAGAATCTTTGATTCGGCCCGAGCCGCGCGACCGCTGCGAATCGCGCTCGGATGAACCGGCGAACACTCCTGTTCAGTGCCTCGCGAATACGGGAATCCGATAAGTGATGTGATGCACATCATATCCAGGTGAAGCTGCTGGGCGGCCACCGGCGGCAACTGCCGCAATGCGAGAAGTCATGAACCACAATCGGTTTGGACGCTTGGCACAACTCGCATGCAGGGTTATTTAGGAACATTTTCCGCTATAAGTACTGGTCGGCGGCCGCTCGCGGGGGTGCGCCCCGAGCGACGCCGTCCCTCGTCCCCGGATCTGTTGCACGGCAACACCTTCGAACGCCGATCGTCGGCGGGGGCGGGCCTCGGGGTGCCGTATAGGGGTTGCCTCGCACACCCCGGAGCGGCAACGTTGGTATGGAGAAGGCCGAAATAAACAGCTGAACAATGGCTTTCGGCACAATCGAGGAGGATCACGTGCCGCTTCACCCACACGTGCCGCCATTGCGCGAACCGTGGATCGCGGAAAAGCCCGCGGCACTGCGTGAGCTCACGGTCGCACAGGCCCGAACCGCCGAATCGACGGCTGTCCGGGCCGCTCGCGGCCGGCCGGAGCCGGTGCGCAGCGTGACGAACGCCGTGATCGCCGGCCCCGACGATCGCCGGCTGCCGATCCGGGTCTACCGGCCCGACAGCGCGTCCACCGCGTCCCGGCCGGTCCTGGTCTACTACTACGGAGGCGGCTGGACGCTCGGCAACCTCGACAGCGGCGACGCGATCTGCCGCCGGCTGACCAACGCGGCCGACTGCGTGACGGTGCAGGTCGGTTACCGGCTCGCCCCCGAAGCCAAATTCCCCGCCGCCGTGCACGATTGCGCCACGGGCCTGCGCTGGGTGGCGGCCCATGCCGGGGGCTTCGGCGGCGACCCGGATCGCTTGGCCGTCGCGGGCGACAGCGCGGGCGGGAACCTCGCGGCGGCCGTCTGCCTGCTGCTGCGCGAGCAGGGCGGCCCGGCGATCACGACGCAGGTGCTGGTCTACCCGAATACGCACTACGGGCGAAGCGGCGGGTCGATGGCGGACTACGCCGATCCCGTCTTCTTCAATCGGTCCACCGTCGGGTGGTACTGGAACAACTATCTGGCTCGTCCGGCGGACGGGGCGAACCCGCTCGCTTCGCCGCTGCTGGCCGCCGACCATACGGGACTGCCGCCCGCCCTCGTGCTCACGGCCGAATACGACCCGCTGCGCGACGAAGGCGAGGAGTACGCCCGCGTGCTGGCCGCGGCGGGGGTACCGGTCACCGCCCGCCGCTACGACGGCACCATGCACGGCTTCTTCACCGTGGACGCGGACGCGACCCGCCAGGCCGTCGCGCAGGTCTGCGCGCATCTGCGAGACGTGTTCGGCACGGCGTAACCGCTACGATTCGCAGTGCACGTGGGTAACTCGCCGGGTATACCCAGAACCGGCTGCGGACACGACCGCCGGCCGCCGACGCTAGCTGATGCGGCGCTCAGCCCGGCCTGAGTGTCGCGGAGAGGCGGGGGAGTGCTGACACATCCCGCGTACGGGCAGCTACGACAGGTCACCGCGACCGCCGCGGTGCTGCTCGCGGAGAATCCCGGCCAGATGACGCTCGAGGGAACCAACACCTGGCTGCTGCGCGCGCCGGATTCCCCGGAGTACGTTGTCGTCGATCCGGGCCCGAAGGACAAGGCGCACAGCGAGGCGATCGCGCGCTGCACCGGCGGCAATATCGCACTGACTGTCATCACCCACCGGCACCACGACCACACCGGCGGGATCGACCGGCTGGTGAAACTCACCGGGACGCCCGTGCGCGCCGTCGACCGCGAATTCCTGCGCGGCTCGGACACGCCGCTGGCCGACGGCGAGGTGATCGAGGCGGCCGGGCTGCGCGTCGAGGTGCTGGCAACACCGGGGCACACCGGCGATTCGGTGAGTTTCGTGCTCGACGACGCGGTGCTCACCGGCGACACCATCCTCGGCAGCGGCACCACCGTGCTGGATTCCACCGACGGCACCCTCGCCGACTACCTGGCCTCGATGGACCGGCTGCTCGCGGCCGGGGCGGGCAAGGCGCTGCTGCCGGCGCACGGCCCCGACCATCCGGATCTGGAACCGGTGGCGCGGTACTACATCAAGCACCGGCTGGAACGACTCGATCAGGTGCGCGCGGCGCTGCGCGAGCTCGGCCCGGACGCGGGCGCGATGGCGGTGGTCCGCAAGGTCTACGCCGACGTCGACAAGCGGCTCTGGCTCGCGGCCCGCAGCTCGGTGCAGGCCCAGCTGGAATACCTGCGCATCCACGACTGAGCACACCGAAGCCCGCCGGTCCGTCGGAACGGATCGGCGGGCTTCGCGGTATGGAATTCGCTGCCGGGCGTCAGCGCGCGCGGCGCGCCAGCCGCTCGGAGTCGGAGATGAGCACGCTCTTGCCCTCGAGGCGGAGCCAGCCGCGGTGCGCGAAGTCGGCCAGGGCCTTGTTCACGGTCTCGCGAGACGCGCCGACCAGCTGGGCGATCTCCTCCTGGGTCAGGTCGTGGGTGACCCGCAGCGCGCCGGCCTCCTGGGTGCCGAAGCGCTGCGCGAGCTGCAGCAGCGCCTTGGCGACGCGACCGGGCACATCGGTGAAGATGAGGTCGGCCAGGTTGTTGTTGGTGCGGCGCAGGCGCCGGGCGAGCACGCGCAGCAGCTGCTCGGCGATCTCCGGACGCTGATCGATCCACGCCTTGAGCGCGTCCCGGTCCATCGTGACGGCGCGTACCTCGGTCACCGTGGTGGCGGTGGAGGTACGCGGGCCCGGGTCGAAGATCGAGAGCTCGCCGAACATGTCGGACGGGCCCATGATGGTCAGCAGGTTCTCCCGGCCGTCGGGCGACCGGCGGCCGATCTTCACCTTGCCGGACGTGATGATGTACAGCCGATCGCCGGGCTCACCCTCATTGAAGATGACGTGGCCGCGTGGAAAATCCACGGGCTGCAGCTGCTTGGCGAGAGCGGCCACCGCGGTGGGCTCAACGCCTTGGAAGATGCCTGCTCTGGCGAGGGCCTCGTCCACGAATGTGCTCCTTATGGGAAATGGCTCTGTCCTGGACCGATGCGATCGGCCAACAGCGCAGTCTACGCGGCTTTACTGAACGGTAGTGACAGACACCACGTAAAGAGTGCATTGCTGATCGTTTCGAGCGACCCGCAAGCGATCGCTACGGAGGAGCACTGCCCTGCGGTTATTGCGGACGGATAAAGCGTTTAGTAGGACATGCCCGGGCCTCAACTGGCGCGGGCGACGTCCAATTCTTCACTGCGGGTCCGGCGCTTGCGCATCCGGGCCACCGCGGCGGGCAGTCCGAGCTTGGTCAGCTCTGTGACCTCGGCGTTGCTTGCTTTGTCCAGGTACTGCTGAACCTCCGGGTCGGGTTCCAGAAGTTTGCGGAGCCGATTCTCGACCCGCTCCATCACCAGGGCGAACAGCATCAACGCCACTGGGAAGAGCACCACAGCGAGTCCTTGCATACCGGGAAGTAAACACGGTCTAGGTCTCAGATGGAACACGGGAGCAGAACTGACCGGGCACCGTCGCTCGGCGGTTCCGTATGGTGGACGGGTGTGTGTCACCCCCTCCACAGCCGCCGTCAACGGGTCGTCGCCGGATGCCGTGGCGGTCGGCGCGGCGCCCTCCGGGCCGGCCGCGCCGAAGCGGAAAACCCGGTCCCGACAGGCGGAAACTCAGCTCGGGCTGGTCCGCCGGGCGCGCCGGATGAACCGCACCCTGGCCGAGGCGTTCCCCGACGCGCATTGTGAGCTGGATTTCACCACGCCCCTCGAATTGGCGGTGGCGACAATACTTTCCGCGCAATGCACCGACGAGCGGGTGAATCTGACGACGCCGGCCCTGTTCGCGAAGTATCCGGACGCTCGCGCCTATGCCGAGGCGAACCGCGCGGAGCTGGAGGAATACATCCGCCCGACGGGTTTCTTCCGGAACAAGACCAGTTCCCTGATCGGACTCGGCCAGGCCCTGCTGGCCGATCATGATGGTGAGTTACCTCACACTCTCGAAGAATTGGTGAAGTTGCCCGGCATTGGCCGCAAGACCGCCAACGTCATTCTGGGCAACGCGTTCGGGGTTCCGGGCATCACCGTCGACACCCACTTCGGCCGGCTGGTGCGGCGCTGGGGCTGGACCGCCGAGGAAGATCCGGTCAAGGTCGAGCACATCATCGGCGCGCTGATCGAGCGGAAGGACTGGACGATGCTCTCGCACCGGGTGATCTTCCACGGTCGCCGGGTCTGCCATGCCCGTAAGCCCGCCTGCGGCGCCTGCGTGCTGGCCGCCGACTGCCCGTCCTACGGCACGGGCCCGACCGAGCCCGAGGCCGCCGCCAAGCTGGTGAAGGGACCTGAGCGGGAGCATCTGCTCCGGATGGCCGGCCTGTGAGACAGGTTCCGGTCGCGGTGCGCTGGGCGCTGGCGGGCCTGATCACGGTGGTGGCGCTCGCCGTCGCGCTCTGGCCACGCGAGGACGCCGCCACCACCCCCGACCAACGCACGCGCCCGGCCGCCCAGATCTCGGCCGCCGAGCGCGCGGCCGCCGGCCTCGCGGCCTGCCCGCGCCCCGCGCCGGGGGCCGCGGCTACCGGTCCGCTCGCCGGGCTCACCCTGGAATGCCTGGCCGACGGCGAACCGGTCGACCTGGCCGCGGCGCTCGCGGGCAAACCCGCCCTGCTCAATCTCTGGGCCTACTGGTGCGGCCCGTGCAAGCAGGAGCTGCCGGATCTGCAGCAGTACGCGCAGCGGGCCGGCCCCGCGCTGACCGTGCTCACGGTGCACAGTGATCCCGAGGCCGGCGCGGCGCTGGCGCTGCTGCGCGACCTGCGCATCACCCTGCCCGGCGTACTGGACGCGGGCTCGCGGCTGCGCGCCGCCGTCGGCGCCCCGGCGGTGCTGCCGGTCTCGGTGCTGGTCCGGGCCGACGGGTCCGTCGCGAAGGTGGTGGTGCGCCCGTTCACCGGCGTCGAGGACATCGCCGACACCGTCGCGGCGGAGCTCGGAGTGCGGGCATGACGGCGGTGATCGCTGCGGGCTCCGGCACCGGCATGAGATGGTTTACAGCGCAAGGTATCTCGCAGCAACTGCGGCGGATGCGAACATCGGCGACGGAGGTTGGGTTGCGCAGGAGCACCGGAGTCCGCAGATGAACCTCGAGCCGGACAACGCCCCGGCCTGGCTACGGCCCGCGATCGAGACCGCGGACGCCGACGCCACCGACACCCTGTCGCTGGCGCGCGCCATGCGGCGGGCCATGAGCATGGTGAAGGAACCGCGCCAGGCCGCGGTCCTGGTGTTGTTCAGCGGCGCGGCCGAGGCCGGCCCCCGCGCGCTGCCCGAGGACGCCGACGTCCTGCTGACCCAGCGGGCCACCACCCTGCGCCAGCATCGCGGCCAGGTCGCCTTCCCCGGCGGCGCGGTGGACCCGGGCGATCAGGGCCCGATCGACACCGCCCTGCGCGAGGCCTGCGAGGAGACCGGCGTGCGGCGCGAGGACGTGCAGCCGCTGGCCGTGCTGCCGAAGCTGTTCGTACCGCCCTCCCGGTTCGATGTGACGCCGGTGCTCGGCTACTGGCGCAACCCGGCCGAGGTCCGCGTGGTGAACACCGGCGAGACCGAGCGGGTGGTGCGGGTGCCGCTCTCGGAGCTGCTCGACCCGGCCAACCGTTTCATGGTGCGCCGCACGGGGTATCAGAGTCCCGCGTTCGTGGTGGACGGGATGCTGGTGTGGGGCCTGACCGGTGGCATCTTGCACGGCATTTTCAAAAACGCCGGTTGGGAATTGGATTGGGACCAGAATGATGTGCGTGATCTCGAAGAGGAGCTGGCCGCTTTGGGGATGACGTTATGACGTCTTCGGTGTGGCTCGACATCGCCGTCGTGCTGCTCGCGCTGCTCGCCGCCTCCTCGGGCTGGCGGCAGGGCGCGGTCGCCTCCGCGCTGGCATTCCTCGGTGTGGTGCTCGGCGCGGTCGCCGGCATCCTGATCGCGCCGCACATCCTGAAACACGTCGACGAGGGCCGCACCCGCGTGCTGACCGGCGTGCTGCTGATCGTGCTGCTGGTGATCGTCGGCGAGGTCGCGGGCATGGTGCTCGGCCGTGCGGCGCGGGGCGGCATGCGCAATACCGTCACGCGCAGCGTGGACAGCGCCGTCGGCGCGCTGTTGCAGGCGGTGGCCGTGCTGGTCACCGCATGGCTGCTGGCGCTGCCGCTGGCTACCGCCTCCCAACCCGCGATCGCGACCGCCATCAACGGTTCCCGCGTGCTCGCCGAGGTCAACGAGGTCTCGCCGAACTGGCTGCGCAAGGTTCCGAACGAGTTCTCCAAGCTGCTCAATACCTCCGGGCTGCCGGATGTCATCGGGCCCTTCGGCCGCGCGCCGAAAGCGCCGGTCGCCGTGCCGGATCCCAGTGTGCTGGCCAGTCCGGTCGCGGCCGACCTGCAGCCGAGCGTGCTGCGCATCCGCGGTGTCGCGCCGAGCTGCCAGCGGGCGCTGGAGGGTTCGGGTTTCGTGATCGCGCAGGAGCGGGTGATCACCAACGCGCACGTGGTCGCCGGTACGACGAGCGTCGCGGTGGACACGCCGCGCGGTCCACTGGACGCGACGGTCGTGCTGTTCGATCCCTCGCGTGACGTCGCGGTGCTGAAGGTGCCGGGGCTCACGGCCCCGATCGTGGAGCGGGCGACGGAGCCGGCGCAGTCCGGCGCGAGCGCCATCGTGCTCGGCTACCCTGGCGGCGGCCCCTACACCGCCAGCGCCGCCCGTGTCCGGGAGACGCTGGACCTGACCGGTCCGACGATCTACCGCAACGGCACGGTGGAACGCGAGGTCTACACGGTGCGCGGCCTGGTCCGGGCGGGCAATTCCGGCGGGCCGCTGGTGGACACCGAGGGGCGCGTGCTCGGCATCGTCTTCGGCGCCGCCGTCACCGACGACGACATGGGATACGTGCTGACACTCAAGGAGATCGAGCCCGACATCAGCGCCGCCGATGCCGCGAACACCCCGATCAACACCGGAGCCTGCGTCCTGAGCTGATCAGGGCAGGAACTCGGCGAGCTCGGAGGTCACCGCCTCCGGGTTCTCCTGGTGCGCGAAATGCGCGGCGCCGGCGATGCCGATGTGCCGGGCGTGCGGAGCCCACCGGTGCCCGCGCTGGTCGGTGCGGGCGAGCACGTAGTCGTCCAGTTCGCCGCGCAGCGCCAGCACCGGCACCTCGATCGGCACCCGCATGGTCGCCATGAAACGGCGGCCGTCCGGGCGCCACTGGCTGCGGAAGGCCCAGCGCTGGTATTCCAGCGCGCAGTGCGCCGCGCCCGGAATCTGGATGGCCGAGCGCATCCGCCGCGCGGTATCGATGAATTCGGTCGTCCCCGACCAGTTTCCGCCCACCCGCTGCCGCAGCAGCCGCTCCACCTCGAAGCCGTCGGCGCTGGTCAGCAGGTGCTCGGGATAGCGGGGGAGCTGGTAGCGCAGAAAGTTCGGCAGCCAGGCCCGCCGCTGCGCGCCGTCGGTGAGCACCGCGCTCTTCAGCGCCGCCGGATGCGGCGAGCCGACCACGGCGATGGAGCGCACCAGCCGGGGATGCAGCACGGCGGTGGTCCAGCAGACCAGGCCGCCGTCGGCGTGCCCGACCAGGGTGGCGTCGGTGTGGCCGAGCGCGCGGATGAGGCCGGCGATGTCGCCGGCCAGGGTCCAGCCGTCGTAGCCGCGCGGCGGTTTGTCGGTGTCGCCGTAGCCGCGCAGGTCCACCGCGGCGACGCGGTAGCCGAGCGCGGCGAGCCCGGTCAGCTGATGCCGCCAGGACCACCAGAAATCGGCGAAGCCGTGCAGCAGCAGCACCAGCGGCGCGTCCGCGCGCTCCTCGGTGGCGGCGGCTTCGACGATGTGGAAGCGAATGCCGTTGGCATGCACGTCCCGATGCGTCCACGGCCCGCCGTAGCGGACGCTGGACGGGTCCGGAAAGTTGTTCGACGACACGCCGAGGAAGCCTAGTGGGCGAAAAGGCGTGCTGTGCGCGGAGACCCGGCTACTTGTCGAGGGAGAGGCGCGAATCGTGCGCGCTCGCGCCGAATCCGCTGGGCAGGACCGTCTTGGCCTGCTTGAGCGAGTCGATGGTCTTCTCCGGCGCCCGCAGTTTCTTCACCCGCAACCAGCCGAGCAGCGCCAGCACCGCCGTGGTCGCGACCATCAGCAGGAACACGATCAGGAACGCCGCCCAGCGCGCCAGCCACACGTCCAGCAGTTCGCCCAGGAAGAAGAAAAAGAAGAAGCTGCTGAACAGCAGGACCGTCAGCGCGAGGATGAAGTAGACGCTGCCCTGCAGGCCCTTCTTGACCTCGCCGGTGACCTCGGCCTTGGCCAGGGCGACTTCCGCGCGCACCAGCGTCGACATCTGCTCGGTGGCGTCGCGGACCAGGGTGCCGAAGCTCGCCGATCCGGGCGGATTGGCGTCGGTCAGGGGAATTGCGGTCAAGGAGCGGTCGCGCGCGCCGTCGTTCCCGTTGCCCTGTGCGAAACTCACTTCGTCGACCCTTCTTCGATGTCCCGGCCAAGCCTGGGGTGTGTGCTTTCTGCGTCGCGCCGCGCCTGGTGGACACGCCCACGTCGCAACAGTAGCGCCGAACCGGCAAGCGATGCCGCCATTGAGGTGACCAACACGGCGGCCTTCGCCAATTCGACCGAGCTGCCCTCCAGCGCGAGCTCTGCCACAAGCAGGCTAACGGTGAACCCGATCGCGCCCAGCACCGACAGGGCGAACATGTCGCGGTACTCCAGATCTTGCGGGCGTTTCGCGACGCCGAACCGGATTGCGAGCCAGCTGATCCCGAAGATGCCGAGGGTTTTCCCGAGCAGCAGGCCGAGGATGATCGCCAGCGCCAGCCGGTCGGTGAACAGCTCGCCGAACACCTTGCCGTCCAGCGGAACCCCGGAGGCGAACAGCGCGAACAGCGGCACGCACAGGCCCGCGGAGATCGGCTGGATCAGATGTTCGAGCCGGGCGGCGGGCGCTTCGTCCTCGCCGGGATCGGGCCGCACGCGGGTGAGCAGGCCCAGCGCGACGCCGGCCAGCGTGGGGTGGATGCCGGCCTCGTGCAGGGCATACCAGCAGAGCAGCGCGAGCGGCACGTAGAGCAGCGGGGTGCGCAGCCGCCGGCGCTGCGCCAGCCACCAGGCGGCGCAGGCGGCCAGCGCCCCGAGCAGCCACAGGAACGAGACCGTGGTGGTGAAGAGCACCGCGATCAGGATGATCGCCAGCAGATCGTCGACGACGGCGAGGCTGAGCAGGAAGACCCGCGCGCTGGTCGGCACCCGCGAGCCGGTCATGGCCAGCACGGCCAGGGCGAAGGCGATGTCGGTGGCCACCGGGATGGCCCAGCCGCGGTCCATGCCGGGGACGCCGAAGCCGACGGCCAGGGCGATCAGCGCGGGCGTGACCACCCCGCCGACCGCGGCGATGATCGGCAGCGCGGCGCGTTTCCGGTCGGCCAGCTCGCCCACCACGAGTTCGCGTTTGACCTCCAGGCCCGCGACGAAGAAGAAGATCGCGAGCAGGCCGTCCTTGGTCCAGTCGGCGACGGTGAGTTCCAGGTGCAGCGGCTTGATCGGCAGCACCGTCTCGGCGATCGTCGTGTAGCTCGCGCCCCACGGCGAGTTGACCCAGAGCAAAGCGACGGCGGCGGCGATGAGAAGGATTGCGCCACCTACGGTCTCGGTCCGTAGATACCGGGTGAGCTCGGAGCGCACTTGGTTGATCACGAGGAACCTTCCGGCAGGGTGGTCTGGGCCGCGAACCCGCATCCCCGCCCGTCTCGGCTGGGGATACCCGCCCGCACGCCGACCAGACTTCCCGGCACACCTTACGCAATCCTAACGGATCCGCCGGTTCCCGCTGACGGCCGCCGGCCCCTTGCGTCGCCTGCGGATCCGCCCGCGCTGCGTACCTGCCGAGGGTGCAACGCGCGGCAAAGACGAGCCCCGCGCACCGGATGGTGGGCGGGGCTCGGCGCTTTCGCGCGGCGATCAGGCGCGGCTGGCCCGGATCGCCTCGAAGACGTTCGGGTCGACCAGAGTGGAGGTGTCGCCCAGTTCGCGCCCCTCGGCCACGTCGCGCAGCAGCCGGCGCATGATCTTCCCGCTGCGGGTCTTGGGCAGCTCCGGCACGACGTGGATCTCCCGGGGCCGGGCGATCGGACTGATCTCGCGCGACACCTCGGCCTTCAGGTCGTCGATCAGCGCCTCGCCCGTGTTCTGCGCCTCGGCGGTGAGGATCACGAACGCCACGATGCCCTGGCCCGTGGTGTCGTCGCTCGCGCCGACGACGGCGGCCTCGGCGACCCCGGAGTGCCCGACGAGCGCGGACTCGACCTCGGCGGTGGAGATCCGGTGTCCGGAGACGTTCATGACGTCGTCGACGCGGCCGAGCACCCACAGGTCCCCGTCGGCGTCGAGCTTCGCGCCGTCGCCGGCGAAGTACCAGCCCTGCCGGGCGTACCGCTCCCAGTAGGTGGCGCGGTAGCGGTCCATGTCGCCCCAGATGCCGCGCAGCATGGACGGCCACGGCTGGTCCAGCACGAGGTAACCGTTGGCCTCGGTCTCCCCGAGTTGCACGGCCTTGCCCTCTTCGTCGACGACCTTCGCGCTGATGCCCGGCAGCGGCGTCATGGCCGCGCCGGGCTTGGCGGCGGTGACGCCCGGCAGCGGGGAGATCATGATGGCCCCGGTCTCGGTCTGCCACCAGGTGTCCACGATCGGAGTCCGGTTGCCGCCGATCACTTCCCGGTACCAGCGCCAGGCTTCGGGGTTGATCGGTTCGCCGACCGAGCCGAGCAGGCGCAGCGAGGACAGGTCGTGGGCGGCCGGGATCTCGCGGCCCCACTTCATGAACGTGCGCACCAGCGTCGGCGCGGTGTAATACAGGGACACCTTGAACTTCTCGACGATGTTCCAGTGCCGGTGCTCGTCCGGGAAATTGGGCGTGCCCTCGTAGACCACCTGGGTGGCCCGGTTCGACAGCGGCCCGTAGACGATATAGGTGTGCCCGGTGACCCATCCGATGTCGGCGGTGCACCAGTACACGTCGTGCCCGGCCTTGTGGTCGAAGACGTTGTGGTGGGTGTAGGACGCCTGGGTGAGGTATCCGCCGGTGGTGTGCAGGATGCCCTTGGGTTTCCCGGTGGTGCCGGAGGTGTAGAGGATGAACAGCGGGTGCTCGGCGTCGAAGGGCTGCGCCTCGTGTTCGGGCGAGGCCTGCGCGACGGTCTCGTGCCACCACAGGTCCCGGCCGTCGGTCCAGGGCACCTCGATCTCGGTGCGCCGCACCACGAGGACGTGCTCGACGCTGTGCGGGACATCGCCGTTCGCGAACAGCGCCTCGTCGACGGCCTCCTTGAGCGGGGCCGCTTTGCCGCGCCGCCACTGCCCATCGGTGGTGATGATCAGCCGGGCCTCGGCATCGTCGACGCGCTGACGCAGCGCGGTAGGGGAGAAGCCCGCGAAGACCACCGAGTGCGTCAGGCCCAGCCGCGCACAGGCGAGCATGGCGATGATGGCTTCGGGGACCATCGGCATATAGATGGCGACCCGGTCGCCGGCTTCCAGCCCCAGCTCGGTCAGATAGTTCGCGGCCCGCGACACCTCCGCGAGCAGATCGTTGTAGGTGAGGTCGCGGGAGTCGCCCGGTTCGCCTTCCCAGTGGATGGCGACCTGGCCGCCGTGCCCGGCGAGCACGTGCCGGTCCACGCAGTTGTAGGCGACGTTCAGGCGTCCGTCGACGAACCATTTCGCCACCGGCGCGTCCGACCAGTCCAGCACCTGCGACCACCGCTGGTGCCAGTGCAGTCGATCGGCCTGCGCGGCCCAGAACTTGTCGCGGTCGGCCTCGGCCTGGGCGTAGAGGGCGGCGTCCGCGTTGGCGGCGGCGGCGAACTCCGGCGTCGGCGGGTACGAATCCTGGTGATCGGCAGTGGTTTCGGTCATCTCTTCTCTTCTCTCCACGTAACCTGAGCGCACGATTCGATGCGGCCAGGTCCGACAGTAGCCAACCGGGCCGGAAGCCGCGCCGAGTGTGTCCACCAGGTTTCGAACGATCACACCCAGGGAAACTCGGGTGTGAGGTGAGCCGACCCGCCGTACCTTGGAAAGCCTCGGGTGGAGGCATAGTTTCGGTGGATGGGCCGTATCCGCGCGAACTTTTCTGTGTAACAGCCAATCCGCCGTATATGTAAATTGTGGAACGAACCTTGCTCGATCTCAGGACAGGACTGTCCAGGATGGTTAACCTCCGATGCATCCTGGGTGGATCGGCCGGGACGCGACGGTGCTGGACCGCGCGTGTCCACCGGTCCCCTCGCACCGAGATCGGGAGTTGCGTTGAGATTCAACAGAGCAATCGCGCTGACCGCGGCAGCACTGGTGGCCACAAGCCTCGGGCTGACCGCTTGTTCCTCGTCGGACGACAGTGCCGACGCCGGCATCGTCAAAGTGAACGGCGGGGAGCCCCAGAACCCCTTGGTGCCTTCCAATACCAACGAGAACATGGGCGGTCGCGTCGTCGACCGCCTCTACGCCGGGCTGAAGTACTACGACGCTGACGGCAAGGCGCGCAACGAAGTCGCCGATAAGATCGAGACCAGCGATCGCAAGAACTACAAGATCACCATCAAGGACTGGAAGTTCACCGACGGCACCACGGTCAAGGCCAAGAACTTCGTCGACGCCTGGAACTACGGCGCCCTCGGCACCAACGCCCAGCTGCAGAGCTACGTGTACAGCTCGATCGCCGGCTTCGACGAGGTGTCCGCCGATCCGCCGAAGGCCCAGACCATGAAGGGCCTCAAGGTCGTCGACGACAAGACCTTCACCGTCGAATTGACCCAGCCTTCCATCGATTTCGAGCTGAGCCTGGGCTACGCGCCCTACTACCCGCTGCCCGACGTCGCGTTCAAGGACATGAAGGCCTTCGGTGAGGCCCCGGTCGGCAACGGCCCGTACAAGTTCAAGACGTGGGAACACAACGTCAAGATCGATCTCGACGTGAACCCGGACTACCAGGGTGGACGCCCGGCCAAGAACAAGGGCCTGCAGTTCGTGCACTACCAGTCCTTCGACACCGCCTACGCCGACCTGCAGGCGGGCAACCTGGACGCGCTCGACACCATCCCGTCCAGCGCGCTGGCGACCTACAAGAGCGACCTCGGCGATCGCGCGATCACCAAGCCGACCGCGCAGAACCAGCACATCGGCATCCAGACCAACGTCCCGCACTTCGGCGGCGAAGAAGGCGTGCTGCGGCGCAAGGCGCTGTCGATGGCCATCAACCGCGAGCAGATCATCGACAAGATCCTGCACGGCACCCGCAAGCCCGCCCTGGACTTCACCGCGAGCACCCTGCCCGGCTTCAACGGCAACCTGCCCGGCGTGGAGAACCTGAAGTACAACCCGGACGAGGCCAAGAAGGTGTGGGCCCAGGCCGACGCCATCGCCCCGTGGTCGGGCAAGTACGAGTTCTCCTACAACTCCGACGGCGGCCACCAGGAATGGGCCGAGGCCGTCACCAACAGCATCAAGAACACCCTCGGCATCGATGCGGTCGCGACCCCGTTCCCGACCTTCAAGCAGATCCGTGACCTGGTGAACGCCAAGACCATCAACAAGGCGTTCCGCTACGGCTGGCAGGGCGACTACCCGACCATGCTGCAGTTCCTCACTTCGCAGTACTTCAGCTTCTCCGACACCAACAACGTCGACTACAACAACCCGGAGTTCGACAAGCTGCTCAACGCCGCCCTCGCCGCCTCCAGCGAAGAGGAGTCCTACAAGCTGGTCGGCCAGGCGCAGGCCCTGCTGATCAAGGACATGGCCGACATTCCGCTGTGGGATTACATTGCCGCCGCGGGCATCTCGGACAAGGTGAAGACCGGCAACCTGGCCTGGTCGGGTCTGTTCGACTTCGAGAACATCGAACTGAAGTAACCGTCGCGCTGGAGCCGCACCGCCGATCCCGGGGGTGCGGCTCTCAGCCTTTCCGGAGGAAATACAGCTATGGCTTGGTATATCCTGCGGCGTCTGCTCCAGATGATCCCCGTGTTCCTCGGGGCGACGTTGCTTGTCTACGCGATGGTGTTCTTGATCCCGGGCGACCCGATCAAGGCACTGGCCGGTGAGAAACCACTGACACCCGCGGTCGAAGCCACGCTTCGAGCCCGCTACAACCTCGACAAGCCCTTCCTGATGCAGTACCTGTACTACCTCAAGGGCATCCTGACCTTCGATTTCGGGACGGCGTTCTCGGGCCGCCCGGTGAAAGCCGAACTCGCCCGGGCATTCCCGATCACCATCAAACTGGCGCTGATGGCCGTGGCTATCGAGGGCATCTTCGGCGTCATCTTCGGCCTGGTCTCGGGCCTGCGCAAAGGCAAACTGTTCGACTCGACCATGCTCGTCGTCAGCCTGGTGATCATCGCGGTGCCGGTGTTCGTGGTCGGCTTCCTCGCCCAGTTCTTCCTGGGCGTGAAATGGGGCATCGCCCCGGTGACCGTGACCGGCAAGGCCAGTTACGGCGAACTGCTCGTCCCGGCGTTCGTGCTCGGGTCGCTGTCGTTCGCCTACGTGCTGCGCCTGACCCGGAACTCGGTGGCGGAGAACATGACCGCCGACTACGTGCGCACCGCGACCGCCAAGGGCCTGAGCCGACCCCGCGTGATCACCGTGCACATCCTGCGCAATTCGATGATCCCGGTGGTCACCTTCCTGGGCGCCGACCTCGGCGCGCTGATGGGCGGCGCGATCGTCACCGAGGGCATCTTCAACATCCCCGGCGTCGGCGGCACGCTCTACCAGGCGGTGGTGCGTGGTGAACCGCCCACGGTGGTCTCGTTCGTCACGGTGCTCATCGTGATCTTCCTGCTGTCGAATCTGCTGATCGACCTGCTCTATGCCGCACTCGACCCGAGGATCCGCTATGCCTGACCTCGAGAAGAAGCCCCCGGCCGACGCCCGGCCCGGGCAGGAGTACTACGTCGCACCGCCGGACGAGGTGGAGGTGCTCGCCACCGACAAGGTCGTCGAGGGCGGCGCTCCGACCAGCATCTGGACCGACGCGTGGCGCCAGTTGCGGCGCAACCCGATCTTCGTGATCGCCACGCTGATGATCCTGTTCGTGCTGGTGCTGGTGTTCTTTCCGTCGCTGTTCACCGATCAGGACCCGCAGTACTGCGACGGCGCCAACTCCATGGCCCCGCGCAGTTCCGGGCATCCGTTCGGCTTCGACAAGCAGGGCTGCGACATCTACGCCCGGACCATCTACGGCGCCCGCGCGTCCGTGGAAGCGGGCGTCGGTTCGGCGTTCCTGTTCCTGATGGTCGGCGGAACGCTCGGCGCGCTGGCCGGGTTCTACGGCGGCCTGCTGGATTCGATCGTGTCCCGGGTGGCCGAGATCTTCTACGCCATCCCGCTGATGCTGGCCGCGATCGTGGTCATGCAGCTGCTGGAACAGCGCACCATCTGGACGGTGATCTTCATCCTGGCCCTGTTCACCTGGCCGCAGGCGGCGCGCATCGCCCGCAGCGCGGTGATCGAGGCCCGCAACAGCGAATACGTCACGGCGGCGAAAGCGCTGGGCGTCTCCAGGTTCCGGACCCTGCTGCGGCACGTGATCCCCAACGCGGCCGGCCCGGTGATCGTGGTGACCACGATCTGGCTCGGCGTCTTCATCGTCACCGAGGCGACGCTGTCGTTCCTCGGCGTCGGCCTGCCGCGCACCGTGGTGTCCTGGGGTTCGGATATCGCGCAGGCCCGGATCGAGATCCGCACCTCGCCGATCCTGTTCTATCCCGCGACCGCGCTCGCGCTGACCGTGCTGAGTTTCATCATGCTCGGTGACGCGGTGCGCGACGCGCTCGATCCGAAAGCCAGGAAGAGGTGACCGCGGCGATGCAGCCACTGCTCGACATCAAGGACCTCAACGTCTGCTTCACCTCCGAGGGCAAGAAGATCCCGGCCGTGCGCGGGGTGAGCCTGGCGGTGTATCCGGGCCAGACGGTGGCGATCGTCGGCGAATCCGGGTCCGGCAAGTCGACGACCGCGCACGCGATCATCGATCTGCTGCCCGGCAGCGGCGAGGTCACCTCCGGGTCGATCATGTTCGACGGCAAGGATCTGACCGCCGCGTCGTCGAAGGACATCGTGGCCGTGCGCGGTAAGGGCATCGGCCTGGTGCCGCAGGATCCCATGTCCAATCTGAACCCGGTCTGGAAGATCGGCTTCCAGATCAAGGAGACGTTGGAGGCCAACGGGATCGCCAAGGGCAAGGAGGCCACCGAGCGGGCGGCCGAACTGCTCGAGGAAGCGGGAATGTCGGACGCCGCCCGGCGGATGAACCAGTACCCGCACGAGTTCTCCGGCGGCATGCGCCAGCGCGCGCTGATCGCCATCGGCCTGTCCTGCCGCCCGAAACTGCTGATCGCCGACGAGCCCACCTCGGCGCTGGACGTCACCGTCCAGCGCCAGATCCTGGACCACCTCGACGGGCTGACCAGCGAACTCGGCACCGCGGTGCTGCTGATCACGCACGACCTCGGGCTTGCCGCCGAACGCGCCGAGCACCTGGTGGTGATGTACCGCGGCCGGGTGGTGGAATCCGGTCCGGCACTGCAGATCCTGCGCAATCCGCAGCATCTGTACACCAAGAAGCTGGTGAACTCGGCGCCCTCGCTGGCCTCGCAGCGGCTCTCGGCGGTGCGCAAGCGCGCCGAGATCCGCGAGCAAGCCGTGGAGGTCGCCGAACAGGTCGCCGAGCAGGTGCTCGCCGAGGACGCGGCGGTCAGCACCGTCCCCGACGACGTGGTGATCGCGGAGAATCTCACCAAGGCGTTCAAGATCCGGGGCAGCACGCCGTGGAAGTCGACGGATTTCATCGCCGTCGACAACGTGTCGTTCCGCCTCAAGCGCGGCACCACCACCGCGATCGTGGGCGAATCCGGGTCCGGCAAGTCCACCGTCACGCAGATGGTGCTGGGCCTGCTGGAGCCCACCTCGGGCACGGTGACCTTCGACGGCCGCGAGGTCGGCAAGCTGAATGCCAAGGAGGCGTTCGCTTTCCGGCGCCGGGTGCAGCCGATCTTCCAGGACCCCTACGGCTCCCTGGATCCGATGTACTCGATCTACCGGACGATCGAGGAGCCGCTGCGCACGCACAAGATCGGCGACGCGAAACAGCGCGAGGCCACCGTGCGGGATCTGCTGGACAAGGTGTCGCTGCCGTCCTCGGTGATGCGGCGCTATCCGAACGAGCTGTCCGGCGGCCAGCGGCAGCGCGTCGCCATCGCGCGGGCGCTGGCGCTCAGTCCGGAGGTGGTGGTCTGTGACGAGGCGGTGTCGGCGCTGGACGTGCTGGTGCAGGCGCAGATCCTGAACCTGCTCAACGATCTGCAAGCCGAACTCGGTCTGTCCTATCTGTTCGTTACCCACGATCTGGCGGTGGTCCGCCAGATCGCCGACGACGTGCTGGTCATGCAGAAGGGGGCGGTGGTCGAATCCGCCTCCACCACCGAGGTATTCGACAATCCGCAGACCGAGTACACCCGCAAGCTCCTGGACGCGATTCCGGGCCGGGAGCTGCTCAGCACCTGAGCGCTGGGGACGGGCGCTCAGCGCCCGTCCCTACCTCGTGTGGGCCAGAATCTCCGGGACCACGGCGTCCCAGGTGTGCCGCGGGAACACCTCGTGCCCGGTGCCGGGCAGCGCGCGGAACTCGGCGCCGGGAATCTCCCGCGCCAGGATGCGGCCGTGCTCCGGCGGGAACAGCGGATCCTCCGCACCGTGGAACACCAGCGCCGGAACGGCGATCTCGCGCAGGCGCTCGCGCCACGGTGCGCCCGCGTCCAGCAGGTACGGATTGGTGAGCTGGGCGGCGATATCCGAGGCTCGATCCACCACCCGCGCGGCCGATTCACGGTGCGCCGCAAGGTCGAAGGGGACGGAGGCGGCGGCGAACGGCCGCAGCGATTCGGCCAGGTAATCGATGACCGCGGCGCGATCGGCCCAGTCCGGGCTCGCCGCAGCGCCCTCGAAGAACGCCGCCAAGTCGTCCGTCATCGGCGGCAGTTCGGGGTAGTCGTGACCGGGTCCGCCGGGTGTTCCGGAAGCGATGGTGAGCGAGGCGACCAGGGCCGGATGGTCCAGCGCCACGAGCTGCGCCACCGCGGAGCCCTGGGACATGCCCACCAGGTGCGCCCGGTCCAGGCCGAGCGCTGGCACCAGCGCGGCGGCGTCGGCGACCAGATCGCGCAGGCCGTAGGGGGGAGCGCCCACCGGGAAAGTGGTGGACCGCCCGGCGTCGCGGCTGTCGAAGCGCACCACGTACCGGCCGCCCGCGGCCAGGCGCTCGGCGAACGCGCTGTCCCAGGCCAGCATCGATTCACCCGCGCCGTGCAGCAGCAGGATCGCGGCATCCGCCGGATCGCCGAAAGTCTCGACGCACAGGTCGATTCCGTTGACGCTGATCGTTCGTTCGGTGGCGCCCATCGCCTGCCTCCCTTTTGCGTTACATGTAACGAAGAATCTATCCCAAGGTTCGTTACATGTAAATAGATTCCGCTAGGCTGGCGACATGGTCGAGGCAATGCAGGCATGGTCCGCCTACCGCAGGCTGCGCGAACAGGTCGATACGGAGGTGGCCCGCGAACTGGAGCGGGCCGCGGGCCTGTCGATGCCCGACTACGAGATCCTGGCCACGCTGGTGGAGCTGACCTCGCCGGACGATTGCATCCGGGTGCGCGGCCTGGCCGAACGCATGCTCTGGCCGCACAGCCGGCTCTCGCGCCAGCTCGGGCGGATGGAACAGCGCGGCCTGATCGCGCGCGAGGCGTGCGAACGCGACGGCCGCGGCGACGACGTGGTGCTCACCGACGCGGGCCGCCGGGCCTACACCGACGCCACGCCCGGTCACCACGCGGCCATCCGCGCGTGCTTCACCGATCTGCTCTCCGACCGGCAGCTGCAGACCCTGGTCGCCATCGAACGGCAGATCGCCGATCGCGGCGCCGCGGCGCCCCGCTAGCCTCGTATCTCGTGACCGACCCGCTCCAGCCCCTCGTCGACCTGCCGGGCGTCCGCGACGCCGCCGACCGCGCCCGGGACGCGCTCGCGGCCGTGCACCGGCACAAGGCGAACCGGCGCGGCTGGCCCACCACGGCGGCCGAGGCCGCGGTGCGCGCCGCGCGCTCGTCGGCGGGGATCGACGGCGGTAGCACCGACCTGCCCTCCGTCGAAGGCGTGGTCGAGGATCCGCTGCTGGCCGGTTCGCTGCGCGTGGGCCAGGCGCTCGACGGTGACGCGCTGCGCAATCTGGTCGGTGTGTGGCAGCGCGCGCCGCTGCAGGCGCTGGCCCGGCTGCACCTGCTGGCCGCCGCCGACCTGGTCTCGGACGAGACGCTGCTCGGACGGCCGCGCAGCGCGCCCGGTATCGCCGAACGCCTCGATCTGCTCGCGCAGACGGTGCTCGCCACCCGCGCGCCCGCGCCGGTGATCGCGGCCGTGGTGCACGGGGAACTGCTGGCGCTGCGGCCCTTCGGCACCGCCGACGGCATCGTCGCGCGGGCGGCGTCGCGACTGGTCACGGTGTCGAGTGGGCTGGACCCGCACAGCCTGGGTGTCCCGGAGGTGTTCTGGCTGCGCCGGCGGCAGGCGTATGAGGACGCGGCCGCAGGCTTCGGCACCGGTGCGCCGGACGCCGTGGGTGGCTGGGTGATCTTCTGTAGCGGAGCGCTGGAAGACGGAGCGCGCGAAGCGACTTCGATCGCCGATTCGGCAGTGGGCTAGACGCCCCACGCATCAAAGCGGGCGGCGTAGCCGCTTCTGCGACTTCACCGCCCGCGAAGCACGGACTACCCGGTTACCAGGCGTGCTGTGTGGGTTGTGTCGGCGGCCTCGGCGAGTAATCGGACTCCCACGGTTCATCCCCGCAACCCGTGCGAGGCTCTCGCCGTGACAAACCGAATCTCGCAGGCCCACAACGCTTCTGCCCTTGTAGCGGCGCGCTCCGCGTGGGTGCCTGGTGTCCGTGCTGGGAAGGTGGGATGGGGGACTGAATCTTCTCTTCCGACTCCGCCCAGGCCTTCCGTCCTTCCGTAGCTACCTTTTTACCACTGTGACCGGCGCCACTCAAGGGCTGGAGAAACATAAGATTACCGGCGTGTTGTTCGGCGTTTCGTGATTCAATGCCTGGTCGCGCGAGGGGCGGCAGTTCGCCGGCAAACGGGCCCGCTAGCACTCGGCTGCACCGTCCAGCAGCACCGCGGCCCCGGGCGCGCCGGCTCAGCTAAGCCTCAGCGGCGCTTGCGCAGCAGCCGGTAGGAGATCGCTCCGGCCAGCACCGCGCTCACCCCGACCGCCGCCGTCGCGGCAAGGGTGGTCGACGAGGGGGCCTGGAATCGGGCCCACAGCGAGACCGGATTGGAGAAGGTGAGCACCGGCCACTCCCGTGCCAGTGCCTCGCGGCGCAGCGCGCGATCGGGATTGACCGCCGTCGGATGACCCACCGCCTCGAGCATCGGCAGATCGGTCACCGAATCGGAGTAGGCGTAGCAGCGCGAGAGGTCGTAACCCTCACTGGCGGCCAGCTTTTCGATGGCCTGCACCTTGCCCTCGCCGTAGCAGTAGAAATCGACGGCGCCGGTGTACTTGCCGTCCTCGACCACCATGCGGGTGGCCTCGGTGTGCGAGGCGCCGAGCACCTCCGCGATCGGGCCGACGATCTCCTCGCCCGAGGCCGACACGATCACCACATCGTGGCCCCGGATCTTGTGGTCGGCGATCAGATCCGCCGCCTCGGCGTAGATCAGCGGATCGACGAGCTCGTGAAGTGTTTCCGCCACAATGGATTTCACCTGCTCGACATCCCAGCCCGCGCACATCTTGGTCAGATGCTCGCGCATGCGCTCCATCTGATCGTGGTCGGCGCCGGAGAGCAGGAACATGAAGTGGGCGTAGCTGCTCTCCAGGACGGTGCGGCGGTTGAGCAGGCCCTGGGCGAAGAACGGCTTGCTGAACACGAAGGTGCTCGATTTGGCGATCACCGTCTTGTCCAGGTCGAAGAAGGCGGCTATCCGCTCTCCGCGGATGCCGGGATTGTCCGATGTCGCATCGCCGTCGGCCGTCACCCGTCCAGAATAGGGCCGCGGCCGCTCGAACCGGCGCGCGACCGTCCGCGGGTGCGCGAACGAGCGCGGGACCGGAGGCGATCGATCGCCTCCGCGCAGCCGGTGGCGCAGGGTTTGCCCGGAAGACGCCGGACCCCTGGCAGGGTCAAATTTCTCGGACAACGGACTTGCGTTCTTGCCAGGGATTGGGTGTAGTATTGCTGGCACCTGGACATAGTCCAGGCGCGTTCAGCCCGACCCCCCGGGGCTGAACCCGACGGCCCCAGCCTCCTCCCCCCCCGGCTGGGGCCGTCCTCTATTCCGGGGACGGTCCGGCTGCCCGCGACCGAGTTATCCACAAGTCGCGAGTTATCCACATTCGGCATAACGGGTCTTCCGAGTGCCGTCCGCGTGCAGCACGCTCGCCTCATGGAACTCGAAGCAGCGCAGGTGATCGTGGCCGCACCGGCCCTGGTGCTGATCGGCGACGACAGGCTCCGCGACGAAGTCCGGCGCATCGCCGCCGCGGCCGAGCGCGGGCTGGACGAACGGGAACTCCCCGTCGGGCGGCACAGCTGGGCCGCCGCACCCCTGATCATCCTGGACACGGCGGCCGCCCGCGCCGGCGCCGAAGCCGGATATCTCCGGCGCGCGGGCGTAGTCCTGGTCGCCGACGGCGATCCGGAACTCGCCGATTGGCAGGCCGCGGCGGCGCTCGGGGCCGAGCTCGTGCTCGCCCTCCCGGGTGCCGCCGAGCGCCTTGTCGAGAAGTTTGCTGAGCATGCCGAAAGCCGCCCTGGCGATGGTGTGGTTATCGCTGTCGTGAGTGCCGGCGGCGGCGCGGGCGCCTCCACCGTGGCGGCCGCCACCGCGCTGCGCTCGGCCGCCGGCCGGTTCCGCTCCGAGACGGTCCTGGTCGATGCCGCGCCCCTCGGCGGTGGTCTCGACCTGCTGCTCGGCCTCGAGAACAGCACCGGCCTGCGCTGGCCGGAGCTGGTCGTCGAGGCCGGCCGGATCTCCGCCGCCGCCCTGCACGCCGCCCTCCCCACCGCCGCGCCCGGCCTGGCCGTCCTGTCCTGCGGGCGCGGTGGTGCCGGTCGATTGCCCACCGAGATAACCCCGGCCGCGATCCACGCCGTCATCGAAGCCGGAAGGGCCGCAGGGGATCTCGTCATCTGCGATCTCTCCGCCGAACGCGGCCCGCACGCCGAGGCCATCCTCGGCTCGGCCGATCTCGTCGTCCTCGTGGTCGCCGCCCGCCTGCGCGCCCTCGCGGCCGCCCAGTCCGTAGCCGCCTACATCGCCACCCGAAACCCCAACCAGGGCTTGATAGTTCGAGGCCCGGCCCCCGGCGGCCTGCGCGGCGCCGAGGTCGCCGAGATCTTAGAGCTCCCGCTCCTGGCCGCGCTGCGCCCCCAGCCCGGTCTCGCGGCCCGCCTGGAACGCGGCGGGTTGTCCCTCCCACGCCGCGGGCCCCTTCGAGACGCGGCCGACGCGGTGCTGTCGTTGCTGAGTTCGCCTGTGGGGCAGGGAGTTCGATGATGCGCACTGGGGATTTCGCGGCCGATCGAGGCGCGCGATGACGACACTCGTGACGGCGGAGCTGCTGGATCGGGTGCGGGAGCGGCTGGCCGGGCACACCGGTACGCCGGATCCGGCGCAGGTCGCGGCCGCCATTCGCGCAGAGGCGGGCGCGGTACTCGGCGATACCGATCTACTGCGCGCCCTGCGGCTGTTGCAGACGGAGCTGACCGGGGCGGGCGTGCTCGAACCGCTGCTGCACGACCCCCGGGTGGCGGATGTGCTGGTCACCGCGCCGGATGCGGTGTGGGTCGATCGCGGGCGCGGGCTGGAGAAGACTTCGATCACCTTTCCCGACGAAGCCGCGGTACGCCGCCTCGCGCAGCGGCTGGCCCTGTCAGCGGGCCGTCGGCTCGACGACGCACAGCCCTGGGTGGACGGCCGCCTCGCGGGAACCGAAGCGGCACTGGGTGATTCCTTCGGCGTCCGCCTGCACGCCGTGCTCGCCCCGATCGCCCACGGCGGCACCTGCCTGTCCCTGCGCGTCCTGCGCCCCGCCACCCAGGGCCTGGACGCCCTCGCCGCCTCCGGCGCCATCCCCGCCGACGCGAAACTGCTGTTGGAGCGCATCATTCGCGCCCGCCTGGCCTTCCTCGTCGTCGGTGGCACCGGCGCGGGCAAAACCACCCTGCTGTCCGGAATGCTCGCCAAGGTCGACGCGGCCGAACGCATCATCTGCGTCGAAGACGCCGCCGAACTCGCCCCACCGCACCCGCACGTCGTTCGTCTGGTGGCCCGCACGGCCAACGTCGAGGGCATCGGCGCGGTCACCGTCCGCGACCTGGTCCGCCAGGCCCTGCGCATGCGCCCCGACCGCATCGTCGTCGGCGAGGTCCGCGGCGCCGAAGTCGTCGACTTGCTCACCGCCCTCAACACCGGCCACGACGGCGGCGCCGGCACCGTCCACGCCAACTCACCCCGAGAAGTCCCCGCCCGCCTCGAAGCCCTCGCCGCCCTCGGCGGCATGCCCCCGGCCGCCCTGCACAGCCAACTCGCCGCCGCCATCCACACCGTCCTGCATGTCCACCGCCGCCCCGACGGCACCCGAGCCCTCCACGAGATCGGCCTCGTCCAACGCACCCCCACCGGCCGCGTCGACATCACCCCCGCCTGGCACGCCCTCCCCACCCCAACCCCAGCCGCCCCCGCCCTCACCCAACTCCTCACCGAACGCCTCGGCCGATGATCCGCACCGGAAACCGTCCCCACGGTGGGGCGAGTCGCGCGCTGGAGGGTGTGAACGGGTTCGGTGTGCTGCGGGCTGGGTGCGGGTTCGGCGTGCTGCGCTGTGCACTGGAGGGTGGGTGTGGGTTCAGTGGGCTGCGCTGTGCGTTGCCAGGTGGGAGCGGGTTCGGTGGGCTTTGCTGTGCGCTGCGGGCTGGATGCGGGTTCAGTGTGCTGCGCCGTGTGCTGCCGGGTGGGAGCGGGTTCGGCGGGCTGCGCCGTGTGCTGCCAGGTCGGAGCGACCTCGGCGCACTGCGCCGTGCGCTGCCGGGTTGGAGCAAGTCCGGGGAGTCGGGTCGTACGCCGGAGGGTGTGCAACGGACTCGCGAGGCCTTCTCCGGAGCGGCGGGGGAGGTGGGGCGATGATCACCGCCTGTCTCTGCCTTGGTGCGGCGCTGATAGTGGCGCCGTCGTCGGGCGCTCGCAGCCGCGCGGAGGCGTTGTCCGGCAGCGCGGTACCAGCACGAAAGTGGCGGTCGCGGTGCTTGTTTCCGATGCTGGTGCTGGCCCCGCTCGCAACGGTGATGGTTGTGGGGGTCGGTCCGCTCACGGCGGCGGTGCTGTTGGCGATCACGGTCGGTATTCGGGTCCGCCGCAACAGGTGGGCCCGGTCGCGTGAGGCGGAAAATGGTCACCTGCTCGACGCTCTCGAAGCGGTAATCGGAGAGCTCCGCGTCGGCGCGCACCCCAGCGCGGCCGCCGAGGCGGCAGCCGCCGAATCGCGCGGCCTCGCGGCCGAAGCCTTCACGGTCAGCGCGGCCCGGAGTCGTCTCGGCGGCTCCGGGGCCGCAGGGCTCCGCCGCTCCGACTGCGCGATAGCCGCCGAACTGGACCACGTCGCCACGGCCTGGCAGGTCGCCGAACACCACGGCTTGGCCTTGGCCGAACTACTCGCCGCCGCCCGCACAGACCTCCTGTGCCGCAACCGTTTCCGGGCCCGCACCACCGCAGCCCTCGCCGGTGCCCGCGCAACAGCCACCGTCCTGTCCGCCCTCCCGCTCCTCGGTATCACCCTGGGCCAACTGATGGGCGCGGCCCCACTCCAAACCCTCTTCCGCAGCCCCACCGGCACCTTCCTGCTCCCACTCGGTACCGCCTTCGCCTGCGCCGGCCTCCTCTGGGCCGACGCCATCACCCGAAAGGCCCTCACATGACCACCCTGGGGATACCTGTGCACAGCTCACCCCGCACCGCCGATTCTCAGATACCGAGCCCGACCGCGACCGGTGGTCCGCGGTTGTCCCCATCGATCCACAGGCCACTCCGAAGCGACGCCGCACTGCTTGGGGCAGCCCGCGATTCCGTCCCCAGCGCTCCCCACTACACCCGCGAACTGGGGACAACTGTGCACAACTTCGCCTGTCGAGGATTCGGGCGAGGCGAGCACAACATCGTCGCGCGGGTGGCCAGGAGATTCGCGGCTCGGCTGATGTCGCGAGTTCTCCAGGAGCGGCGCTCGGTTCGGAGTGCCGAGTTCGGTGGGGATCGCCGGCCAGCTGATGTAGCGATCTCGGCGAGGGGTGGCATTTGCCGGGCTGGTCGACTGCGGCGAGGTGGGGCGGTCGAGCTGGTGAACCGAGGCAATGACTTTGGCTAAGAGATTGTGCGGCACGGTGATCGGCCGCTGGGCGAGTGGGGTGCCTTCGGAGAGTTCGTGCTGTTCAAGCATCCAGGGCGGAAGCGGTCGCAGACGGAATGGCTGACGAAAGGGGTTCGAGATGGGCGGTGTCGGGATGGGTGCGGTCGGGATGGGCGGGGTTGGAGTTGTGCAGGTGCTCTTGGCTGCTTGTGCCCTGGTGATGTTGCCGGGGCGGGTGGATGTCGGGCGACGGCTTCGGGCGATGTGGGCTGGCCCGGTTGAGCCGTTGGGAAGCAAGCGAAATCGTGGGCAACCGGTCGATCCGCTGGCTGTGGCATCGATATTCGATCTGCTGGCCGCGTGCCTGCGCGCCGGGCTGCCGATGGCGGGAGCCGCACGGGCAGTAGCGCCCAGTGCACCCGAGGTGCTCGGGGAGGCGCTGCGCCGCGCGGCGGATCTACTGGCGCTGGGAGCCGATGCCGGCGTGGCGTGGGAGCGGGTCGCGCAGGAGGCGGCGGGACGCCCCGGCGCGGAGGAAGTGGAGGCACTGGCCCGGATGGCCCGGCGCTCGGCACGGTCGGGCGCCTCGCTGGCACTCGCGGTCAGCGAACTCGCCGAACAACACCGCGGCGCGGTCGAAGACGTAGCGCTCGCCCGCGCCGAGCGAGCCGGAGTCCTGGTGAGCGGCCCACTCGGCCTGTGCTTCCTACCCGCCTTCCTCTGCCTGGGCATCGTGCCGGTCGTGATCGGCCTAGCCGATCACGTGCTCGGCGATGGCCTGCTGTGAACGCGCCCGAAACGTACCCGCGCGGATCGGCCGCGCGGGCGGAACAGAGAGGGGAACCCGATGCGAATCGAGAACGAGGCCAGAGCGAGCACCCACCAAACGCAGACCGAACCCAGCCCCACCCACCCAGCGCCCACCCCGAGCATCACCGTGCAACAATCGCCGGCCCCGACTGCGTCGAATCGGGCCATCCATGGCCC
Source organism: Nocardia sp. NPDC050435 (assembly GCF_040655395.1). Lineage (NCBI taxonomy): Bacteria > Bacillati > Actinomycetota > Actinomycetes > Mycobacteriales > Nocardiaceae > Nocardia > Nocardia sp. NPDC050435. Next base: position 32,349 of record NZ_JBFAJW010000002.1, on the reverse strand, counting down.
GTTTCGCCTGGCGGGTGCCGTCTCGCGCGTTCCGTTCCGTCCGTCGGACTGGGCAGAGACCGTCTCGCGCGGAACGCTTCGCCTGCCGGAATGGATGGGGGTGTCTCGCGTCGGTTCGCTCAGCGGGCCGGAAGTTTTGGTGATGGTGCAGCGGTCTGCTCTGGCGGTGGCGCGGCGGTCGTCGCTGGTGTTGCGGGCGCGGCTGTTGCGGGTGATGGCGGCGGACGACGGGATGAGCACTGTCGAGTATGCGATCGGGACCGTCGCGGCGGCGGCGTTCGGGGCGGTGCTCTATACCGTGGTGACGGGCGACTCGATCGTGAACGCGTTGACGAAGATCATCGACAAGGCGTTGAACACCGCGGTGTAAAGGGCTGGGGAGCCGCGGGTCTCGGTGGGGACCGGGGTGCGGTGACGGTGGAGGCGGCGATCGCGTTGAGCGCGGTCGTGGTCACGGTGGTGCTCTGCCTCGGTGCTCTGTTCGCGGCGTCGACGCAGGTGCGCTGCGTCGACGCCGCGCGCGAGGCGGCCCGATTGGCCGCGCGTGGCGATCGGGAGAACGCGCTGAGCGCCGCGCGGCGTGTGGGTCCGCCGGCGGCCGAGATCACACTGCGGACGGAAGGTAATCGTGTAGTGGCGATCGTCTCCGCTCGAACGCCACTGTTGCCGGTTGTCCTACGGGCGCGGGCCGTAGCCGCCATGGAACCTGGAGAAGCTGATGAGCGGTGAAACCGGAAGCGGCGACGGGCGATCGGTGGCTCGGTCACCCCGCTCGACGGCCCCCGCACGGCCGCATGTGCTGTGGCATGCGCGGCGAAAAAGTCTGTCGCACAGCGGCGGACGCGGGAAACGGTGGCGCGACGAGGCCGGGGGAGCGTCCGTGCTCGCCTGCTTCGCCTTGGCGGGCCTGATCGCGGCGACCCTGATGCTCGGTCATCTCGGAACCGGCGTGGTGGCCCGGCATCGGGTGCAGGCGGCGGCCGACTTGGCGGCCTTGGCGGGAGCCGGGGCATTGGGGTCGGGCACCGACGCCGGTTGTGCTGTGGCACGGGAGATAGCGAGGGATATGCAGGCGCGGGTTCGGGCGTGCGCGGTATCGCAATGGGATGTAACTGTGACAGCCGAACAAAATGTACCAATGGGTCTGTTTGGTGTGCGTGTAGTTAGCGCGGTGGCGCGAGCGGGACCGGTTGGGGAGGAACTCTGAGTGCGTCGCGCGGACTTACCAGATCCGGCCCGCGTGCGCATAATTCCGGTAATTCCGGTGACCAACAAATGCGACTGCCGTTCTATTTATGCGCTATCGATCGGAGCCATTCGAATAAAACCGCACGTCGCACGGGAAAGGATGTGGCAATAGCGCAGTTAACATGAAACCGATCCTTTTTAATCGGCGAGGGAGTCGGGGAGCGGCCCGGACTGCGGTCTACCTGGGCCGAGCCGCACCACCCTGGTGATCGTCCAGCCAGGTGGCGGCCCGATCACGCTCGGGCCGCGCCGCTGTCACGAATCGAAATCCGGCCCTTGACCGGGCGATGTTCCCCGCCCGAGTTCGCCCAGAACCGCCGTCAGCAGCCGCCCTGCCGCCAGCTTGTCCAGCGGGTGATTCCCGTTCCCGCACTTGGGCGATTGCACGCAGGACGGGCACCCGGCCGCGCACCCGCAGGACTCGATGGCGGCCAGCGTCGCGCCCAGCCACTCCCGCAGGCGCGCGAACCCGCGCTCGGCGAAGCCGGCGCCCCCGGGCTGACCGTCGTAGACGAAGATCGTCGGCAGCCCGGTGTCGGGATGCTCGGCGATGGAGACGCCGCCGATGTCCCAGCGGTCGCAGGTCGCGACCAGGGGCAGCAGCCCGATGGCGGCGTGCTCGGCCGCGTGCAGGGCTCCGGGCACATCCGGCGGTTCGATGCCCGCGCGATCCAGCAGCTCGGTGGTGACGGTATAGAACACCGCGCGGGTGGGCAGCGTCTGTGCGGGCAGGTCCAGTTCGACGAGGTCGAGCACCTCGCCGGTGCGCAGCGTGCGCAGGTAGCCGATCACCTGGCTGGTCACGCTGACCTGCGCCAGCGCGCTGGTCACCGCGCCGTGCCGGTGTTGCTCGGTGATCGTGTCGATCGCGATCGAGGTGCGCTGGCGGGCGCTGGTGGTGAACCCGGGATCGACCGCGCTCACGAAGGCGACGCCGCCCTCGAGGTCCAGGTCCTCGACCAGATAGGTCTCGCCCTGGTGCAGATGCACCGCGCCTTCGTGCAGGGTCGCCGCCGCCCGCCCGGCGTCGGCGGTGCCGAGCAGCCGCCCGGTCTCGCCGTCCACGATCGCGATCGGTGTCCCGATTCCGCCGCGCACGTCGACGGCGTCGTGCTGTCCGGCCTGCACGTCGGTCACATACCAGCGCCCGCCGTCGGTGCCGCGCCGTCGCACCAGGCCCTGCGCCGCGAGATCCGCCATCAGCGTGGCGGCGTCGAGCGCGTCCACCTCGGCGTCGGTGAGCGGCAGTTCCAAGGCGGCGCAGAGCAGTTGCGGGCCCAGGACATAGGGATTGTGCGGGTCGGTGATGGTGGCCTCGACCGGCTTGTCCAGCAACGCTTCCGGGTGCCGGACCAGGTAGGTGTCGAGCGGATCGTCCCTGGCCACGAGCAGGACCAGCGAGCCCTGGGTGCGCCGCCCGGCCCGGCCGGCCTGCTGCCAGAACGAGGCGACGGTGCCCGGGAAACCGGCCATGACCACCGCGTCCAGTCCCGCGATGTCCACGCCCAGCTCGAGCGCGTTCGTGGTGGCGGCCCCGAGCAGCGTGCCGTCGGACAGCGCCGCTTCCAGCGCCCGCCGATCCTCACCGAGATAGCCCGCCCGGTAGGCCGCCACTCGGGGCGCGAGCTCGGGATCCACCTCGTGCAGCCGCTGCCTGGTGTCCATGGCGATCAGTTCGGCGGCCCGCCGGGAACGCACGAACGTCAGCGTGCGTGCGCCCTCGGTCACCAGATCGGCCATGATCCCGGCCGCCTCCGAGGTCGCCGAACGCCGGATCGGCGCACCGTTTTCGCCGGTCAGCGCGGTCAGTGGCGGTTCGACCAGGGCGACGGTGCGCGCGCCGCGCGGTGATCCGTCCTCGGTCACGGCGACGCACGGCGCCCCGATCAGCCGGGACGCGGCGGCCGCGGGTTCGGCGGTGGTCGCCGAGCACAGCACGAACACCGGGTCCGCACCGTAATACCGGGCGATGCGCCGCAGCCGGCGCAGCACCAGCGCCACATGTGACCCGAAAACCCCGCGGTAGGCGTGGCATTCGTCGACCACGACGTACCGCAGCCGGCGCAGCACCCGCGCCCAGCGCTGGTGCGATCGGAGAATGCCCAGGTGCAGCATGTCGGGGTTGGTGAAGACCCAGCGTGCGTTGGCCCGCACCCACTGCCGGACCTCGGCGGGGGTGTCGCCGTCGAAGGTGGCCGGGTGGATGTCGCGCAGCGGTCCCTCGTGTGTCAATTCCCCGATGGCGCGCAATTGATCGGCGCCCAGCGCCTTGGTCGGCGCCAGATAGAGGGCGGTGGCCCGGGGGTCTTCGTGCAGCGCGGTGAGCACGGGCAGCTGATATCCCAGCGATTTCCCGGACGCGGTGCCGGTGCTGACGACGACGTGCGTTCCGGCGGCGGCGAGATCGGCGGTCCGGGTCTGATGCGTCCACGGCGCTTCGATCCCGGCGACGCGCAGGGCCTCGAGCACGTCGGGAGCGGCCCAGGCGGGCCATTCGGTGGTCAGCGCGGGCCGGGCGGGGAGCTCCACGGCATGGGTGAGTCGGGGGTCACGGGGGAGGACACGATTCAGCAACGATCGACCGTAGCTGAGCTCTTCGGGGCTGGGCGCCAGGGGTGCGGGCTCGGACAGATTCACGACGCGGGACGTCCGACACGCCGAGAAAGTGTGAAACGTGTGCGGTTGGCAACCCCTACCTGCCATTTCGATACCAAATAGCGACCCGGGTCACACGTGGTTAGCCAGATGCTCACTAGGTTATCCAGGGGCAAACGAACCTTGAGTCTGGATTCACCCATTGTGTCCCTCACCTGCGCATTCGCAAGATCAACTTTTTTGCAAATTGTCGGTAACTCGACTGTTGAATTGCTCGGAGACATGGTTCACTGGTTCCTGGTCGCAAGCTTCTGTGTTCGAGGGACGGATCCAAAGTCCAAACCGTCAGCAGGATCGATGTTGCGAACGGTGTGCTTGGTGCTTTCCTGCAGGGGGAACCAACAGTACAACGCTCTCAACGGGCCCGGTGGACGAACCCAGTTGTCCGCCGTTCCGGTAAGAAAAGAGAAGGAACAGAATGGCACAGGGAACTGTGAAGTGGTTCAACGCGGAGAAGGGGTTCGGCTTCATCGCGCCCGAGGACGGCTCCGCTGACGTCTTCGTCCACTACTCCGAGATCCAGGGTTCGGGCTTCCGCACCCTCGAGGAGAACCAGAAGGTCGAGTTCGAGGTCGGTCAGGGCACCAAGGGCCCGCAGGCCACCGGAGTTCGCGCACTCTCCTGAGTGACGCACGAATCCACAGCTCGTCCCTCACCACCGGTAACCGGAGGTGAGGGACGAGCTATATCTGGGGTAAGGCACACAGCCGGGTCACACCGAGTGGCATGCGGCACCCTGCGGTCCACACACTGCATACTGGGTTCCGATTACCACGTACGCTCGGTGGTTCGGGGTCGCGAGCAATCACCCGCAGCCAACATCAAGGTATAAACGTGTCTGGTAGCGGCGGCAGAGGGTGCCATCGCTTGCCCCAACCGCGTAGCAACACCGACGCACCAGCGTCGCGCGGGTCGAGAAGGAAAGGTGTATTCGCCGGTGGCAGCACGAGACCTCGGTACAGCCGACCAGGGCCGTCCCCTGCGTCGTCTCGTGATCGTCGAGTCCCCGACCAAGGCCCGCAAGATCGCGCCGTATCTGGGTCGTAACTACACGGTCGAAGCCTCTGTCGGTCATATTCGGGACCTGCCGCGCGGTGCGGCGGACGTGCCCGCCAAATACAAGGGCGAGTCCTGGGCCCGCCTGGGCGTCGACGTCGATCACGATTTCGAGCCCATCTACGTGGTGAGCCCGGAGAAGAAGGCCAAGGTCTCCGAGCTGAAGCAGTTGCTCAAAGACGCCGACGAGCTCTACCTCGCCACCGACCCCGACCGCGAGGGCGAGGCCATCGCCTGGCACCTGCTGGAAACGCTGAAGCCCAAGGTGCCGGTGCGCCGCATGGTGTTCCACGAGATCACCGAGCCGGCCATCCAGGCCGCCGCCGCCGACACCCGCGAACTCGACAACGACCTGGTCGACGCGCAGGAGACCCGCCGCATCCTGGACCGCCTCTACGGCTACGAGGTCAGTCCGGTGCTGTGGAAGAAGGTCATGCCGAAGCTGTCGGCGGGCCGCGTGCAGTCCGTCGCGACCCGGGTGATCGTGCAGCGCGAGCGCGAGCGGATGGCGTTCCGCTCGGCCGAATACTGGGATATCGCAGCCAAACTCGATGCCGGCGCGGGCGCCGGGAGCGACGCGTCCAACCCGCGCACCTTCGGGGCGCGGCTGGTCCAGGTGGACGGTTCGCGCGTCGCCAGCGGCCGGGATTTCGGTCCTGACGGCCAGCTCAAGGGCACCGGTGTCGTCGTCCTGGACGAGACCTACGCCCGCCGCCTCGCCGAGGCGCTGGACGGCGCCGACCTGGTGGTCTCCTCCGCCGAGTCGAAGCCGTACTCGCGCAAGCCGTATCCGCCGTTCATGACCTCGACGTTGCAGCAGGAGGCGGGCCGCAAGCTGCGGTTCAGCTCCGAGCGCACGATGCGGGTCGCGCAGCGGCTCTACGAAAACGGCTACATCACCTATATGCGTACCGACTCGACCACGCTGTCGCAGTCGGCGATCGACGCGGCGCGCACCCAGGCCACGCAGCTCTACGGCGCGGAGTACGTCTCGCCGTCGCCGCGCCAGTACACCCGCAAGGTGAAGAACGCGCAGGAGGCGCACGAGGCGATCCGCCCCTCCGGCGACACCTTCCAGACGCCGGGTCAGTTGCACTCGCGCCTGGACAACGACGAATTCCGGCTCTACGAGCTGATCTGGCAGCGCACCGTCGCCTCGCAGATGGCCGATGCCCGGGGTACCACGCTGACGCTGCGCATCACCGGCGTCGCGGGCACCGGCGAGGAGTGCGTGTTCTCCGCCTCCGGTCGCACCATCACCTTCGCGGGCTTCCTCAAGGCGTACGTGGAGAGCGTGGACGAGGAGGCCGGCGGGCAGTCCGACGACGCCGAATCCCGCCTGCCCGCCCTGGAGGAGGGGCAGGGCGTCACCGCGGTGGAGCTGAACCCCGATGGGCACAGCACCAATCCGCCGGCCCGTTTCACCGAAGCCTCGCTGATCAAGACGCTGGAAGAGCTCGGAATCGGGCGCCCGTCCACCTACGCGTCGATCATCAAGACCATTCTCGACCGTGGCTACGTCTACAAGCGCGGCAGTGCGCTCGTGCCGTCCTGGGTGGCGTTCGCGGTGGTCGGTCTGCTGGAGGCCTATTTCGGCCGACTGGTCGATTTCGACTTCACCGCCGCCATGGAAGACGATCTGGACGCCATCGCCGGTGGGCGGCAGCAGCGCGGAAACTGGTTGTCCTCCTTCTACTTCGGTGGCGACAACGGTGTCGAGGGTTCGGTCGCGCGCTCGGGCGGGCTGAAGAAGATGGTCGGCGAGCAGCTCGACGACATCGATGCCCGCGAGGTCAACTCGATCAAGCTCTTCACTGATGACGAGGGCCGCGACGTGGTGGTCCGGGTCGGCCGGTTCGGGCCGTACCTGGAGCGAATGGTCACCAATCCCGATGACCCGGAAGGTGATTCGATCTCGCAGCGGGCGAACCTGCCCGACGATCTGCCGCCGGACGAGCTGACCGCCGAGGTCGCCGAGAAGCTCTTCTCGACCCCGCAGGAGGGCCGCAAGCTCGGCGCCGACCCGGTGACAGGGAACGAGATCGTGGCCAAGGAAGGACGTTTCGGTCCGTACGTGACCGAGATCCTGCCCGAGCCGAAGGCCGAGGAGTCCGCTGAGGCGCCGGCCAAGAAGACGGCGAAGAAGGCCGCCGCGCCCAAGCCGCGCACCGGATCGCTGCTCAAGTCGATGGATCTGGCCACGATCACCCTCGACGACGCCCTGAAGCTGCTGTCCCTACCGCGCGTGGTCGGCACCGATCCGGCCTCGAACGAGGAGATCACCGCGCAGAACGGCCGCTACGGCCCGTATCTGAAGAAGGGCACGGATTCGCGCTCGCTCGCGACCGAGGACCAGATCTTCACGGTCACGCTGGAGGAGGCGTTGAAGATCTACGCCGAACCCAAGCGCCGTGGGCGGCAGGCGGCCAGCGCCGCGCCGCTGCGTGAGCTCGGCAACGATTCCGCCACGAACAAGCCGATGGTGATCAAGGACGGCCGCTTCGGCCCGTACGTCACCGACGGGGAGACCAACGCCAGCCTGCGCAAGGGCGACGAGGTCGAATCCATCACCGACGAGCGGGCTTCGGAGCTGCTCGCGGACCGCCGGGCGCGCGGGCCGGTGAAGAAGGCCGCCAAGAAGGCGCCGGCGAAGAAGGCCGCGAAGAAGACGACCGCGACGGCAGCGAAGAAGACCGCGACCAAGAAGGCGACCACCACCAAGAAGACCGCGGCGAAGAAGACCACCGCGAAAAAGGCCTGATTCCCGCGCACGCCGAAGCGTCGTACCCTCGGTCGGTACCGCTTCGGCAGGCGAAAGGATCCGTTGTCATGGCCATCGATCAGGAGCGCGAGGATCTCATCGCGATGCTCGCCGAGGAGCGTGAACTGTTCAAGATCACGCTGCGCGGCATCGACGACACCCAGGCCCGCAAGCGCACCACCGTCAGCGAGCTGACCCTGGGCGGCCTGCTGCACCATTTGATCAGCAACGAGCGGCACTGGACCACGGTGATCGCCGAGCGCGACGAGAACGCCGAACTCGATGTCTCCCGGTTCGACGGCGAATACGTGATGGCTCCGGAGGAGACGGTCGCGGGGCTGCTGGCCACCTACGACGAGGTGGCCGCGGCGACCGCGGAGCTGATCCGCACCGTGGACAGCCTCGACACCTCGATCCCCACCCCGACCAATCCCTGGGTGGAGGGCCGGATCTGGCAGTCCGTGCGCTACACCCTCCTGCACATCCTGCGTGAAGTGTCCCAGCACGCCGGGCACGCGGACATCATTCGCGAGGAGTTGGACGGCCAGAACAGCACTTACAGCCGCGTTTCCTGACCTGTCGGAGCCGACCGCTAGGGTGTAGCCCGTGGCAGTGCTTACCCACCCCGTCGGCTCCGCCTCCCGCCGTCCCCCTAATGTCTTCGATCGGTTGGTCGGCCAGGATGCGGTCGAGTCCGAGCTGACGGCTGCCGCGATCGCGGCCCGCAACGGCGTCACCGAGGGCGCGATGACGCACTCCTGGCTGTTCACCGGCCCGCCCGGGTCCGGGAGATCCGTAGCCGCCCTGTGTTTCGCCGCCGCCCTGCAATGCACCGATCCGGGCGTACCCGGCTGCGGCCGCTGCCACGCCTGCACCACGACGATGGCAGGCACCCACGGGGACGTACGCCGGGTGATTCCCGAGGGGCTGAGCATCAGCACCAAGGAGATGCGCGAGATCGTGCAGGTCGCCGCGCGCCGGCCGAGCACCGGGCGCTGGCAGGTGGTCGTCGTCGAAGACGCCGATCGCCTCACCGAAGCCGCGGGCAATGTCCTGCTGAAGGTGGTCGAGGAGCCGCCGGACCGCACCGTCTTCCTGCTGTGCGCCCCCTCGGTGGACCCGGAGGACATCTCGATCACCCTGCGTTCGCGCTGCCGGCACGTGCACCTGGTGACGCCGTCTGTCCCGGCCATCGCGCAGGTGCTGCGCGACCGCGACCAGCTCGACGAGAAAACCGCCGCCTGGGCGGCCTCGATCAGCGGCGGCCATGTCGGCCGCGCCCGCCGCCTGGCCACCGACGAGGAGGCGCGCGCCCGCCGGCAGCGGGCGCTGGCGCTGGTCGGCGCGGTCTCACGCCCCGGGGCGGCCTACGCCGCCGCCGACGAACTGGTGAAATCCGCCGACGACGAGGCCAAGCAGATGAGCGCGGCCCGCGACGAACGCGAACGCGAAGAGCTCGCCACGGCACTGGGCGCGGGCGGCACCGGCAAGGGCGCGGCGAGCGCCACCCGCGGCTCGGCCGGCGTGCTCAAGGACCTGGAACGCCGCCAGAAATCCCGCGCCACCCGAACCGGGCGCGACGCGCTCGACACCGCCCTCATCGATGTCGCAGGCGTCTACCGCGACGCGCTCGCCGTCAAATTCGGCGCGGCCCGCAACGGCTCCGGTGTCGCCCTGACCCACCCCGACATGTCCGACCAGATCTATGACCTGGCCGACCGCACCCGCCCCGAAGGTCTGCTGCTCAGCATCGAGGCGGTGCTGGCCTGCCGTGAGGCGCTCGACACGAACGTGAAGCCGCGGTTCGCGCTGGCGGCCATGGTCGCCGCGATGATCGCCGCTCAAACACCTTGATAGACAACTGAATTCGCCGGCGTGCCCGTTGACGCGGTCCTCGAACGGCGGTCACCCGTCGCGTCCTCGGCGATTCCGGCCGCACGGCGACGGAACCTCTGGTGAAAGCCGTCCGCTGCCTACACCCCAGGCATCTGACCTGCGGTTTTCGTGATCTGGACACTGAGACGATAGACTCGCCACGCCTGAAAAGGCACGCCGCCTTAGCTCAGTCGGTAGAGCGCTTCACTCGTAATGAAAAGGTCGGGGGTTCGATTCCCCCAGGCGGCTCCAGGTCAGAGGCCCTTTCCGGTTCACCGGGAAGGGCCTCTTTTGTTCCATCTTGCCAAGAACTTGCCAAGGCACCGGAAGGCCCTCAGCTGAAGAGAGCAGCACCTGCCGCCTTCAAATCCTCGACATGGGCGTCGGAATAGACCGACAGCGACATGGACGGGTCGTGACCGTGCCAGGCAGCCACGATATGCACCGGGATGCCGAGCGCGAGCATGAGCGACACGGAAGTGTTCCGCAGACCCTTGAGCTGGATGCGGCGGAGCCCGGCCGCCTTCGCGATCCTCTGGAACTCATCGGAGTACCACTCTGGTCGCAGAGGCGTACCCGACTCGTCGACTGCAATCAGCCGATCCTCGGACCAGGGGACGCCCAAAGCGAGGGATTCCGCCCGCTGCACCTTCTTGAGCGCCCGCAGCGCCCGGGACAGTTCGGCCGGCGGCGGGAGGTCGCGGCGACTCCGGCGTGACTTCGGCATGTTCTCCTCGGTCTGTGTGCCGACTGCGACGCGCCCCCGGCGGACCCGGAGCTTGCGCTCCGAGAACCGGGTCCACCGCATGCCCAATACCTCGCTTCGTCGCATCCCATAGGTCGACATGAGCCAGCAGGCGTACAGCCGGTGGGACTGCGCGGCGACCCGAAATTGTTGGATCTCTTCGACGGTCCAGGACTTCGGGTCGTCGCTGTCCTCGTCGTCGTCGCGATCGTCGATCTCGTCGGCCGGTCGCTCCACCAGGGCCACAACGTTGCGTGGCAGGCTTCCCTGGTCGACGTAGGACTGAACCATCATCGACAGCGCCGTCAGCGTGGACCGGACGGTCACGGGCAGGACGCCGCGTGGTTGCGCGCCTTCTGCCGTTTGGACGGCCGCGTAAACGCCACGACTCACCCGATGGACACGGCCGGCCTTCATCAGTGCCGACAGCCGAGTGTGGACATCTTGGCCGGGAAATTGGGCCTGCACCGCTCGTGCGGTCACGCCGTCAGCGTGCAGCGCCACGAACGCGCACACTCGCGACGACAGCGACTCCGGATCCACCGCGGCACGCTGATCGACCCGCCCGGCGGTCAGCATCCAGTCCACCAGCCGGTCCACGTCGGCCTTGGTGAGTTGTGCGAGCTTGCGGCCACCGAAGTACCGCCGCGCCGGCTTCAGATGGTTACGCGTGTTGACTGCTGTCACCCCACGCCTGAAACGCCGACCGGCCAGCCATTCCTCGCTCGCCTCGTCCACAGTCAGGGTCGTCAGACGGACATAGGTTCCATCGGCGACCGCGGAGGTGATCCGCCGATACTCGCGCCGGGCCTCGGCCATCGTGCGGCAGGTGAACTGCTGACGGTCGCGGGAGCCATCCGGCTTCGTACCCACGTCCACTTGGAAGTTGTAGGTTATCTTGCCGTTCCTGGCCTCATGTCTATTGATCGGCTCTGCTCGGCGTGGACGACGAGCCTTGTCGCGGGGTTTCTCGGGGGTGCTCAACGTTGAACCCTGCTCTCTCAGTGTTGAATTGACGTTCAGGTGGGCGTCGGGTACCGGTCGCTAACCATCGACTCCGCAATTCAGACCGGCGGTCGTCGATCAGACAGAAGGGCTGTCCGGGCTGCGGCGGGTTTGATCGAGTGATCTGGTGTGGCAGGCGGATGGCGCCAAACTGCGCCGCCATCGCTACCTGGGCGGAGCCGCGATGCGGCGGATGGCCGTAGCCTGCCCCCTTGCGAAGCCGATCCAGCAAAGTGCATGAACCTGTTGGCTAAGGAGGTGCCTGACCACCCGGATCTGCATCGGTCGCTTGGGCCTGATCGAGACGCTGTTCGTCCTTCGGCGAACCGCCCTGGGGCGGCGCGTCTTCGGCGTGGGTTCGCAACTGGAGGACGCCTAGGACCCATCGCGATGGGATGCGCACGCGATGGCCGACCCTCACTGCTGGTACTTCGCCAGCTTTCGCGGCGGCGTAGATGGTCGACTTGCCGATGCCGAGGAGCTGAGCAGCGTCGACCACCGAGATGGTCGGATTGCTGTGCAGGCGCTGCAATAAGCGCGCATAGTCGGGGATTTCGTCAGGATTCATTGTCCGGCCTCTATTCCTAGGCCGATCCGTAAGTCATCCCTGCCATCCATAGAACCGGATCCGAAGCAAATGTGCCAGGTAACCTGCCTGGTGCAGTATGCAGTTGGATGTGGGGCAGACGCTCACAGGGCAGGGGAAGCCCGGCTTCAGCGCGCCCGGTGCGGTTCCAGCGGCGCGATTGCTTTGCCTGGCACGTGGTTGCCAGCGCTCCGACGGCCATCGGCTTCACTTAAGAGCGCCATGTGTTGAGGGGGCGTCGCGCTAAGCGAATGTTCGGCTAGCTGGCAATCCCCGAGTGTTGTCTGTCCTAGGCACGGCGCCGTTGGCGAAACTGGTCGAAAGCGATGACCGTGGCGCCCTCGTACGCAGGCGCTGGGTCGGGAGCGGTCGATCGTGAGGGTGCCGGGCGCTGTCCGGCCAGGAAGTCTTCGAGCACATCTTGGGGCCACATCAGCTGGTGGGAAGTAAGCATGGCTGCAGAGTTGGCACCGTAGCAGCGTTCGACCCAACGGGAGATGAGGCGCGGGCGTTCGGGTTCGCGTGCGTCCCAGCCGGGTTCGGTCTTGCCCCAGGTATGACCGGTGTCGGGGTTGACGCGGGTATAGAGCTGGCGGCGCAGCATCTCGAAGCGTTGCTCGTCGATCAGGCCCGAAGCCGCGAGGTGCCGGATCAGCGCGCCGATGGAGATGCCCCACTTCAGTTTCAGTGGAACGAGATTCAGTAGAGACGGCACCTTCGGCACCTCGGCGGCGATCACCTTGGCAGGAGCGAGGAGTTCAGAGGCGAACTGTGATGCCTGCAGCTCCTGGTCTTCGGTAACTTCGCTACGCCCGGCATGGAGGACAAGGTGCCCGAGTTCGTGGGCGACGGTCCAACGAGTGCGTTCCCAGGATCCACTGGCGCGGATCACCATCAGCGGCCTGTCGCCGTACTCTCCGACCCGCGTCGCGTAGCCGAGGTGCTTCTCCGACAGGGTGGTGTCGTCGTCGACGGGATCCCAACTCAAGGCGCCGGTGGATTTGCTGCGGCGCAGACGGGTCACGACCGGCACTCCGCATCGCTCGGCTTCGTAGGTCAGGTACGAGATGGGAGCCTCGAGTTCGATGCCCATCCGTTCCCGCACGAGTTCGGCAGCGATGGCGATCGAAGTGCCGGCGTCGAGGACCGGCAGTTTCACCGGCGGCAGCGCGGCACGGGAGTCCATCGCGACCAGAAAGTCGCCGACCGCGGCCGCGAACTGCGCCAGGTATTCCTTCTCGCCTGCGGTTGTCGCCCGCGGGGCCCGGAACAACAGGTCACCGGCATCGACGCGGGAAACCGGTGCGGTGGTGAAGAATTCGGTCGGGAACCGCAGCGCCTGCGCGAGCCGCTCGAGTTCGGCGACGTCGAGAGCGGTGGTCTGCGCCTGTTCCAGTCGCGTCTGGCGCGCACCTTTCCATCCCAGCTCGGCCATCACGGCCTTGCTGGTCTTTCGGCGCAACACCCGCGCCTGCCTCACCCGGCTCCCGTACACATCAACAGTTGTCATCGCAGCTTCGATTCAACAAGATCCACGGGTCGACGCGTGCAGCGACCCGCCCGCACATCGCCGATCAGGCCGGATCGTCGCCGGTTTGGGCGGCATCGTCGCCGAATTCGCCGAAGTCGTCGAACAGCGGGGACTGGCCGGTGTCGGTCGATGTGCTGGCCAAGATGGGGGCAGGGGCGGGCAGCGGCGCGGTTGCGAGGATTCGCACCAGCTTCGAGTCATCGATCGTGTCGACAGCGACGGCGGCCAACTCGGCGCCCGCGAGCCCGAGTTGCTCGGCGTCGAGCCACCAGAACACATACAACTTGAGCCTGAGCAATACCGGCGCGAGATTGAACACCGGCTCATCGCAACCGTCGTCCAACGTCAGCTCCGCCAGAAGTTCGGCCGCTGCCTCCCGCTGCCCGGGCGGCGGAGTCGCTACTTCACGGTGCCGTTGGTTGAGCAGATTGCTCGGATACTTGCGCACCCGAATGATATTTCCGGCCTTGTCCAGCAGCATCACCGATTGGCCGTTGCCTTCGTGCATGGACAGCGTCGAGCCCGGTATCGGGGCACGGTCGGCGTCCATGTGCAGCAAGGTTTGGCGCACAGTGGCGGCGCGGGTGAGCCCGCCGAGCTTGGCTGGGTCGCCGAAACGATCCGCCCATCGGGTCGCGGATTCCAGGATTGCCTCATGCAGATCGCGGTGCAGGTGCGCCAACGCAATGGCGTGCTCGCCGACCAGCGAGTCCACCAACATCTGCGGCTGTAGGTCCATGCATGAAATATTTCATATGTTCTCCTACACGGCAAGATCTTCTGGAGAATCCGCAGTCCTGCGGCGCTTGCCATGGGGACCGCCTCGCCGATGCGTGTGCGAGGCTCAGGAGATGGGTGTGTGGGTCGGTGTGGTCGATAGTGCGCTTCTGGCCTCGCCGGGTTACCGCGCGCTGATCGAACGGCTACAGCAACTTCACCCGCTGCAGGACAGCCGATTTGATCGTTGGCTGTGTGTGCGAACGAGCGACCGCGGCGTGCTGTGTCTGGTTGCCGCTCGAGATAGCCGTCTGGTGGGGTTTCTCGCCGGTCGTCCGCGACAGGGACATATCGCTCTCGTCGGTAGTTCAGAGCCACGTTCCGGCGTGGGCTCGGCGCTCATCGACAGCTTCGCCCGGCACGCTGCCATGGCAGGAGCAGCGGAGCTGACCGTGGTCCTCGACAGTGGTCGTGAGGGCCGTTGGGAGCGTCGGAGGTTCTTCGAGGTCAACGAATTTTCGTCGGTTGGTGGCAGCGCACTGCACTTCGCGCGGCCGATTCCGCAAGATCGACTCGATCGTTGCATGGCATGCTCTAGCGATCAGGTGTCCATCAGCGGCTAATCGGCGAGTCGGCCGTTCCGGGGAGTTTTTGAGGCTATCGTTAGCGACGGAGTGTCAGGACGCGCACGCGCTCCATCTTCCCGCCTGAGTCGCCCCGCCCACGCCGGAGGCAGACGTCGACGGCCAAGGTCCTTCCAGGGGCCCGCGTAGTCTTCACACCTTCCTTGGCATGCCATCTTTCGTCGCAGGCAGGGGTGGCGTGGGGTCTCCTGCCGGAATCGGACGAAGACATGCCCAAGAACAGCAGCGCGCGCCGGCGCCGCCGGAACCGGCGGATCGCGGAGGAACAGAACCTGAAGTACACCGCGGCAGTTCGACGCGCAGACGAACTCGCGATCCAGGATCAGGTCGAGCGGCATCTGCGGCCATTGAAGATCGAGATCGACGGCATCAGCCGCTACTGGCGGGACGAGGACGACGAGATGCTCGACTGGACCAACTGGGGCGACCCGACTCGTCGGGATGTGGTGAGGGCAGCGGATGTGCTGTTGCCGCAGGTGCGGTTGTTGCGGTCGGCCAAGCTGAAACCGACGAATGTGGTCGTGCCCGACTGGCAGCGAAACTCGGTCAGCCAGGACGGTCTCTATGAAAAATTCCGTGCGACTGTTGATGAGGCGCACGGGTTGGTCGAGGAGGTGCGCGCGGACGCCGATATCGGTGGGGTCGATTGGTATACGGTCGCGAAGGCGGACTACCACCTTCGCTGCGCACTGGGCGGACTGCTGCGGATCACCGCGGAACGGCTGCATGAGCGGATCGAGACGGCGGTGGCGGGGGCCCGAGTGCTGGGCAGGACCGCCGAGGCGGTCCACAGTCGCGGCTGCCTGCTCGGTGCCACCGGCGATGCCCGCTCGTGGGGCTACTCAGCATGCGAGGGTGGAGCGCTGCGGGTGAAGCTGCGTATCTACGACTGGGATGTCGTGGTGAGTGCGGCCGGCTGTGCTCGGCACGCGGCCGAGGAGATCGTCTTCCACGATCGTGACGTCGAGATGGGTGACGTGCGCGTCGCGATCCTGGGCGGCACCGATGCCGACTGGGATGGGATCTACGCCCTGGCCGATGTGGTTCGGCGGGAACGCCAAGAGCTGGAGCGGGAGCGGGAAAAGAACCGTACTGGGTCCTATTCGTTGCCCTCCCCTCCGTGGATGCAGCGCCAGGACTGAGATAGCAAGCGCCAACACCGGCTAGCCGGGCCGCGCAGGACTCGAACGAGTCTCGAAAGTACGGCGGGGCTGCGCTATTCGAGAGGCGAACCCAGGGCAGGCGGTCCTGACGTGGCCGGCGCTCCGCGGCAGTGGAGCGCCGGCCACGCGGGGCTGCGTTCGGAGAGGCGCTCATTGCGCCCAGCGGTGCGTGACGCGTCCTATTGCGCGCCACAGCGTCAGGAGGGGCGGTTAGAGTGAACGCGTTGCAGGCCCGCTGTAAGCGTGTTCGAAGGCGCAGGTGAGGAACACGTCGCCAGTACCGAGATGGTCGGCCGTCAGGGTGCTCATCGAAATCGGGTGATCGACTCCTTTGTCGAGGCGATGAATGAGCTCGTCGGGCTGGCAGCCGTAGGCGAGCGATATGGACTCTGTCATCTGCCCTGAGAAATACGGGATGCGTCGCATTTTCGTGTAGAGCCGTTGCGTCTCGGGAGAGTCGCGGTGACGGGCGAACATCGCCAGCGCTGCGGCAGTAAGCTGCGGCGCCTCGTGTTCCCAGCCGACTATCGTCTCGCGGCCATGGTCGCTGAATGTCCACAGGAGGTAGTTGCCGTCGGCTTCGTCTAGGCCAGGCATGAGTCGGCGGGCGGAGTTGTTGGCGGCCAGCACGTCCCAGTGATACGTGTGCGCCATGGCTCTGATGCCCTGTCGCTCGTAGTATTCCAGGGTATTGAGCCCGCCTGCGGCGATAAATCGACGGCGGAGATGGGCGACCGGTGTGAGGTCTGTGGCGGGGTACCACAACTCGATTAAGTGCCTGGTTTGTGACGCGTCCAGATCGAGTGCGCGGGCGAGATGATTTACAGTCTTGCGTAAAGGCGGGTGGTTGGTCGTTTCGATCTGTCGCACCAATGAGGAGCTGCAGTTTGCGCGGCGGGCGAGCTCGCTTTGGGTGTAGTTCCGGTGCTCCCGGAAGCGCCAGAGCCACAGGCCGAAGTCTGGGATGTGCTTTGGCGGCCATTCCTTCGGCCGAGGCGGTAGTCGGCTTCTGCCGATCGCAGTAGCGCTACCTGAGTTGTTGCTCATCGATGAATTCCTTACTCATGAGTGATTCCGCTGCCTTCCATCAGACGGATGGGCTGAGAGAGCTGACCCCGAGCGAACAACCTGCCCCAGCGACATTCCGAAGAACTGTCCTGATCCGGCCAGCGGGCGGCCCTCGGGCGCGGACATCGAGGAGGTAATCACGGCGGCCGCAGGTCATCGCGGACTGCCAGGCCGAACGACGGTGCTGGCGCGTATGCCTGCCGACTCCGAATGCTGCTCGATTCCCCCGGCGAGTGGCCGCTGCAGACCCGGGATCACCGGTAGGGCTTGTAAGCCGTGCTCGCGGAACGATCGACGCCACCGGAGTTCGGGCACAGATGTCGCCAGTTGCAGATCGGGGAAGTGGTCGAACAGGCTGGTCATGGCAATGCGGATCTCCACCCGTGCCAGGGGAGCGCCGAGGCAGTAGTGGGGGCCGTGGCCGAAAGCCAAGTGGGCCTGGCCCTGCTTGTTGGTCAGGTCCATTACCTCGGGATCGGTCGCCCAGCGAGGGTCGCGGTTGCTCGAAGCGAGACCGAGCAGCACAGTGTCTCCGCGGGGAATCTCGATGCCGTCCACGACGAGCGGTTCGGTGGCGAAGCGGCGGATCGCGAATTGGTTCGAGTGTGCGTAACGCAGGAGTTCTTCGACTGCGCCGTCGCTGAGTTGGGGGTTCTTGCGGACAGAATCGAGCTGGCCGGGGTGTTCGAACAATGCGACCGTCGCATTGCCGATGAGATTGGTTGTGTTCTGATAGCCGGCCCACAGGATCAGAAAGGCGAGCGACACCAGCTCATCCGAGTCCAGCGCGTCTCCTGCCTCGTGGAACCTTATGAGATCCGATAGCAGATCATCGGTTGGATGTGATCGCTTGTGCCGCACCAGTTCTTGAAGAAAGCTCTCCATGTTCTCAACGGCGTCTTTGGCTTGCTGAGGTTGACTGGGGTCCGGGTCGAGCAGTGTGTTGGTCCATGTTCGGAAGTGAGGTCTTTCGGAAACGGGGATGCCGAGCAGGTCTCCGATTACGGCCAGTGGAAGTGGGGCGGCGAAACTCTCGATGAGGTCGACTGGAGTGTGTCCAGCGAGCTTGTCCAGGAGGCGATCGGCCTCGTCGTGGATGCGAGGACGAAGGTGGTCGACGCGTCGTCGAGTGAATGCGCCGGAGGCAAGGCGGCGTAGGCGGGTGTGGTCGGGTGCGTCCTTGTTGAGCATGTTCGCATCCAATGCCGGTGGCAGGGCGAATCCGGTGTATCCGGTGGTGGAGGATTGTCGGTCGATGGACAGGCGAGGGTCGTCCAAGGCCAGCCGGACATCAGCCTCTCGGGTGATCAGCCAGGCCATCGAGCCCCCGGGCAGGGCGATGCGGTGCACCGGGCCGGCTTCCCGCAGTGCCTGGTGGGTCGCGTGTGGGTTGGAGGGGTAGGTGTCGTCGTCAAAAGGGCATAGGGCTGTCACAGTGCTGCCTCCGGGCGCAAGTGGGTGTCGTGGAGTTTGGAGACGAGTTCGGCGACGATTGGTGAGCGTGCGAAGGCACGAGCCACCGTGCCCAGCCATTGCTGCTCCTCGTGCAGATCCTTGCCGGTTTCTTCGTCTGCGGTGAAGGGTTGGTTCGGCGGCGGCGCGGGTGAGGACCGTTTCCTCGCGATAGCCACCGCCAGGTTCGTTGCCTCGACGACTGCTTCGACTGCGTGCTCGGGAAGTCCTTCGGACTCGGCGCGCCGACGGGCCGCGGCCGCGTAGTCGGGGTCATAGTAGGGAAGCAATTTGATTCTGGCGTCGCGAATTTCGACCAGTCGGCGATAGAGCAGAAAGTCCGAGTGCCGCGGTGACCAGCGGGCGGGGACACCACGGTCTGCTTCCGCCAGCGCGACATCGGGGACCACCTCGTGAAGGGCGTTCCAGAGGGGCCCCAGACGCGTGTAGGTGCGGTAGCGTCGGACTCGGCCCCAGGCGCTCGACAGCGGAACAGCCCAGCTCGCCACACTCCAACCGGTCACCATGAGTGCTGCACCTATCGCTGCACCGAGCTGCGCGGCCGGCTCCCACTGGTGGCCGTTGATTCCCAGGTGTGGCGCCGCGACATCGGCGAATCGGGCAGCGACATAGACGAGACCGGCGATCGAACCGGCCGCAGCGAGACGTAACCCTATTCGCAGGATCCCCGGCCCGATTTCGCGCGAGTAGCGCCAGCACAGTCGCCCAGTTTCGATCTTGGCGATGCCATAGGCGGTCAGATACACGACCAGGTACACCTGATAGGAGGGAATTGCGGCCGAGTCGACAGCGTAGGTGTGCGGCTTGGTCACCATTTGTGGCACCGAGATCGTGAACAGGATCGCCATGCAGACCATGACGGCACCCATGAGCAGGAGTCGTCGGCGTACTCGACGCCGTGCCTCCTCTTTGGATTCCGACCAGGCCAGGACCACCAACTGTTGCAGGACTCCGCCGGCAAGCGCTCCACACTGACCCAACATGCCCGCGAGGTTCGGAACGCCGATCCACTTGCTGAAGGCGACGAAGATCGGAGGTGTCGACATTGCGAACGTGAAGGCAAGGACCCCGAAATAGGCGCACAGTGCGAGCATTCCGGGCTCGGGTTTGCGGATGAGCGCTGGTAGACGCAGCAGGAGAGCCAGCAACGCGAACACCGCCATCGCCGGATAAAGTACGGAATTCAATTTTCCCCCTTCAGTGGGCGGAGCCCAGAACCTTCTCTATTCGTGCGATGGCCGCCGCGATCTCAGGTGGTATCGCGGCTTGGTCGGTCTTCGGCGACCAGGTGGCCAGCTTCATGCCCATCACCGAAGCGAACAGCTCGGCTTCCTTCTCTTGATCATCGGAGTAGTTCGTGCGCTGGAGCATGCTGATCACCAGGTCCGGATCGAGGTCGGGGAACATGGCCTGGGAGCGTTCGCGATCCACATCGGTGATCCCGTTATGACCGAAGAGCAGATGGCCGAGCTCGTGCAGGACGATGTTGTGGCGGTGCACCTGGGATGTGTGTTTGGAGAACGGGACGAAGATGCCCTCGGAGGAGTACACGATTGCTCCGGTCGGGCCCTCTGGCGGCAACGCCATCGCGATCGGAATGACCGGACGCCGCTGTTGCAGGCTGATCCGCTCAAGGAACTCGTCGAGATCAGTAGGCATGTCGAACTTTTCGACGATCTCGCCGCAGCGGCGATGCATGGCGGCCAGAGCATCGTCTGTGTGACGTCTGGTGAAGACTTGTCGAAATCCGAAGTCGTTCAAGTCTGGTCACCTCGTTCCAGTCCGTGAAGTCGGGCAATCATGTCGGTAAGGACCTGAATGCTTGATGGGGAGAGCTCGGATATGCGGGTCAAAACGTTCTCGGCCCCGCTGGCGTCCATGGTGTCGGCCAGCTTTTGCAGTGCTCGAAGTTGCTCGAGCTGTTGATGGATCTCTCCGCTGCGGGGGGTGTCGAAGAAGATCTCCGGGTTGACGCCGAAGAAGCCGGCGAGCTTCTGCAGCGTGTCGCGAGTGGGATTGGACTTCTTCCCGGTGCGTAGTTCCGAAAGTGCACCAATGGAGATCCCGGTCGCGCGATGGACCTCCGGGTGCGAGTACGGCCCGCGGCCACGCGGGTGAATAGTGCGGAACAGGTAGTCCACCCGCTCGGCCAGAAACCGGCCTGTCTCCGCGACATCGTCTGCTGCCATCGCGTGCTCCTTTGGTTTCAACCCGACCCTCCCTGCCGGTAACCCCCCGCCTATCGTCACGATGATAGGGCCCGTGGACTGAAAACTCAACCGTTAGGTGCTGGCGCTCAATGGATCTCGCGGAAATCGATAGTTCCAAAAGAGGCCAATCTGCATGATCTATCGCTGTGGCGATAGATCATGCAGCGCCGCCGCCGGTCATGGAGGTGCTGTCCGCTCTCGGGCTCCGGGTCTGCGCTCAAGTCGGGCAGGTGAAGCTCTACTCCTTCGTTTGGGCAACCGGGCAGAATAGAGCATGCTGCAGTGAAAGATCAAGAGTCCGTGCTTGGGGGGCGAGGTTCCGGCGCCGATTGATGTCGAATGTTGCTGTCGAGCAGCGTTGTTCGTGATGCGACCTCGGTCGAGGCGGGCTTAGCGTTCAGTCTGCAGGCTCACGAGTCGGAGGACGCAGGTATTCGGCGGGTTCTGAGTCCGGGATGGATCCCGGGGTCGTCTGGTGTGATGTCGGGTGCTGGATGTTGGTGGCACGCACGCTTCGGCTTGTCTCCGGTTCGCCTCATCTTTGCCCGTCGGACTCTTCGGGATGAGATTTTGTGTCGCCGCGGTGGGAAATTTGCAGCGACAACGATCGTGTCGCTTTGTAGGGAAACCACAGATGGCGCGGCATTTCATGATCGACAACATCGGTAGCGCTACACATCGTGTCACTCGAAAGCCTTGCTAAAGAAGTGTTTTCGGAGTTTGGATAGTGAGGCAATCGCAAACATTCTGAAAGGAAACAATTGTGGATCCCTTTGTCGTCCTACAGTGGGTGAACGGCCTCCTGTCGATCGCTTCCCACGGCGTCTTCCTGGCCCAACAGGTCATCGGGCTGATCTTCTAACCAGCGCCGACGAGGTGGTCTCCCGGCCGCAACGCCGCCACCGGGAGACCGCCGGACCGCGCTGAAACGAATTCTTTCAATTCCCAAATCTTTCACCCTGGAGAAGGGCTATTTGGCATGCTCGAAACACGACGCGAATGGGGTAAACAGCCCCCTCGGCGGGTTCAAAGCCCGGTCGCTTCCCGTATCGC
This sequence comes from Nocardia sp. NPDC050435, assembly GCF_040655395.1. Classification (NCBI taxonomy): domain Bacteria; kingdom Bacillati; phylum Actinomycetota; class Actinomycetes; order Mycobacteriales; family Nocardiaceae; genus Nocardia; species Nocardia sp. NPDC050435. Next base: position 10,559 of record NZ_JBFAJW010000002.1, on the reverse strand, counting down.
AAACGACACCCGCCGCCGCCTCGCGGTCCTGGGCGCGGTACCCGTCGCGGTAGTGCTGGTGTGTAGCGGAATCGCGTCCGCGGCAACGCCGCTCGGCGAAGTCGCCGACCAGCCCGGCGTCACCAGCCCCACCCAGCCCGGCACCACACCCGCCCCGCCACCGCCGCCGGCGGAGCCCGCACCGCAGCCCGAGCCCGCCTACGAGCAGCCCCCGGAAGTCCGCAACGCCGCACCCAGCCGTCCCGCGCCGTCTCCAGCGGCGCCTGCGCCGCCGGTCGAACTCACAGACCTGCACTGGCCCGAACCCGTGCCGCCGGTCGCGCCGATCGAGCCGCCGCCCAACAAGATCCGCATCGGTCAATTCGAAACCGACACCCCGCCCTGGCTGCCGCCGGAAGTCCGCGACACCATCAACGATGTCGCCGCGGGCGCGGAAGCCCAGGTCGCGACCGCGCTGGACTCGGTGGGTATCCCGCCCGGGCGCTCGGACCGCGTCAGCGGTGCCACAACCGCAGGAATGCTGGTAGGCGGCGCGGTCGGTGCGACCGTGGCCGGTGCGCCGGTCGCCGCCGCGGCGGCGCTCGTCGGCGGTGCTGTTGGGGGAACCATCGGCGGAATCGCCGGTGCCGCAGTAGGAACCGTGATCCCGGTCCCGGTCATCGGCACCGTCACCTCCGGTGTCGCCGGCACCGCGATCGGCGCCGCCGCCGGAGCCGCCGCGGGCGCGCTCATCGCCGGAGCCCCGATCGCCGTCGTCGGCGCGGTCGTCGGCGGCACGGTCGGCGCCGGATTCGGCGCCGGAGTCGGGGTGGGACAGCAATGACCAGTGCCCTGAACCGGCGTCTTCGTCCGGCCGTCGCGGCGCTGATGCTCGGCGCGGCAACAACTCTCACCACAATCACTGCCGGTAGTGCGCAGGCAGTGCCGATCGGGCCGGGCTGCCCGGGACTGTATGTCCTCGGAATCCAGGGCACCGGCCAGTCCTCACCGACCGCGGATCCGCTCGCCGACACCGGCGTGGTCGGTGCCCTGCTCGGCCCGGTCGTGGCCGCCGTGCCGGGGCTGGTGCAGCGCAGCTACCTCGGCTACCCCGCCGGGTTCGGCGGCATCGTGCCCGGCGGCGGCCCCGACCCGTATGTCTCCTCGGTCGGTGACGCGCGCACCCAGCTCGACGCCGCCGCCCGCCAGATCACCGAGCAATGCCCCAACACGCTGCTCGCTGGTGTCGCCTACTCCCAAGGGGCGCACGCGATGGCGGCGTTCGCACGCGATGTGGGCGCGGGCCGCGGGCCTGTCGGCCCGGAGAAGATCGCCGCGATCGCGCTCTACTCCAACCCCAGTCGCTCCCCGGACAGCCCGATCTTCCCCGGCCGGCCCGGTCAAACCGTCCCCGACCCCGCACCCGGCACGGCCGGGGGAGCGGTCTCGGGCGTCCAGATCATCAACACACCCACCGCAGGCAGCGGAATCGACAGCAGCACAGCCGGTTACGGAGCCCTGGAGGGGCGGGTCGCCGACATCTGCGCCGACGCCGATCTCGCCTGCTCGGCACCGAGCCAGGCCAGCGTGCTGCGCATCGGTGCCCAGCTGCTGGGGCAGGCCAACCTCAACGACCCCTTCGCCGCCCTGGGGTCGATCAACGGCTTGTTCCACGCCGCTCTGGGGGAGGCGTGGTCGACGACGATCCTCAACGACTTCACCCTTGGCGGCGGCACCGTCGACTACACGCCCAGTCAGAGCCTGTCGACGCGGATGATCGAGGCCGCCGACCCCCGCATCCCCGCCCCGACCCCGCAGGACGCCGACCTCGCGCGGGCCCGCTGGGGCGAGATCACTGCCACTGTCGCTGGCAATCCGCTCGCGCTGGTGCCGAAGGTGGCCGGGCAGCTCAGTGTGGCGTGGGGGCAGTTGGTCGCCGACAACGCCGCCCTGGCCGACCCGAACGTGTGGCTGCACTTCGCCGACACGGTCGCCGCCCACAACGGCTACGCCCTGACCGGCCAGCTCGGCTCCGGCATCGCCTGGCTCACCGCACTCGCCCACGACATCGGACCCCGATCATGACCGAACCCCAAACCGAGGACAGCTTCTACACCGCACCCGCGATCACCGGGCACCGCAAGGGCGCGTTGCTCAAGACGCGGAAAATGCCGCTGCCCCAATTGGACTCGGCGCAGGCGTGGCAGATCCTCTACGTCGCCAGCGACAACTTCGGCGAAAAGCTCCCGGCGTCGGGCACGGTCATCGTCCCGGACTCCAACGCGGTCGCCGGATCCGGGCCGCTGGTGGCCTACGTGCCCAGCTTCCACGGCCTCGGCGGCAGGTGCGCCCCGTCGCAGCTGCTCCAAGACGGCACCGAACGCGAAATCGACTACATCGCCATGGCTTTGGATCGTGGCTGGACGGTCGCGATCCCCGACGGGCGCGGTCTGGGCGTGACCGGTCGCGGGCCGCACACCTTCCTGGCTGGCCCGTCCGGCGGGGCCGCGGTGCTCGACATCCTGCGGGCCGCGCAGCGGATTCCCGATTTGGACTGCTCGAATCCTGCGGTGGGGGTATGGGGGTACGCCGACGGCGGCCGGTACGCGGTATGGGCGGCGGAGATGGCACCGCTCTACGCCTCGGAGCTCGATCTGCGCGGTGTCGCCGCGGGCGCTGTGATCGCCGATCCTGGTGCGCTGGCCGAACGCTACGAGCTGGGCCCGTATCCCGGTCTCGGGTGGGCGGCCATGCTCGGGTTGGCGCGCGCCAACCCGCACATGCCGATGCTGCACATGCTCAACTCGGTCGGCCACACCGTGATGAGCTTTATCCAAACTGCCACGGCCGCACAGGTTCTGGCGCGGTTCCGGCGACCGGTCGGACAGTACTGCGATCAGCCCGACCCCTGGAACAACCCGCTGTGGCGGCACGTGCTGGCGTGCGAGCGGTCCGGGCAACAGATCCCACGCTGCCCGATACACCTCTACCACGGCGCCGACGACGTCTTCGTCCCGATCGATGCCGCCGAGCAACTGCGTGACACCTACCGCGAAGCCGGTGTCGAGGTGAGCTGGCGCGACTACCCGCACGGCCACTACGAAACCGCCGAACAAGGCGCGAACGAGGCCGTCACCCGGCTGGCCGCCTACCTCCAGCACCGGCCCGAACGCGCCGCCGATTCCCAGCCGGCTCCGAGCGAGACGACCCCATGACCCTTCTCCGGGAAACCCTGCCCGCGGCCGCCGCCCCTCGCCCGGGCGCGGGCAGGCCCGAAGAACCGAACTTTTCGAACTGAGGATAGAACGCCATGAACCACAACCACTTTCAGCCCAGCCAGCGTCACGCCATGTGTGGTGTCTCACGGTCGGCTCGCGCGCTGGCGGGTGTGGCTGTGGTTGTGCTGACCGGTGGGTTGATCGCCGCAGGTTCGCCGGGCGTCGGGGCTGCGCCGATCGACGGCTCCTGTCCCACCCTCTACGCCCTCGGGGTGCAGGGACCCGACGAAACCTCGCCCGGCACCGACGACACCACCGACACCGGTGCCCTGGGTCAAGTCTTCGGACCGATGCTCGCCTCCGCGCACGGGCTGGTGCAACGGGCATACATCCCCTACGGGCTGCGCGAGGACGGCAGCGAGCAACCCTACGACCAAGCCGTCGCCGACGCGTCGGCCCGGCTGGAAACCACCGCAGTCGAACTCCTGCGACGCTGCCCGGACACCAAGATCGCGGTCGCCGGCTACACCCAAGGCGCCCCCGCCGCCTCCTCCTTCGCACAACGCGTCGGTTCCGGCCAGGCCGCGATCGGTGCCGACCACATCGCCGCGATCGCGCTGCTGGCCAACCCGACTCGGGCCGCGAATACCCCGGCGATCCCCGGACGCGCGGGTCAGCGCACTCCCGAGGCCGTGCCCGGCACCCCCGGCACCGAAGTCGCCGAGATCACCTTCGACACCACCGCCGAGAGCGGCAGGGGCGTCGACGCCACCACGATGACAGCCACCGAATACAGGGCACTGACCGGACGCGTGGCCGAGCTCTGTGTCGCGGGCGACCTGACCTGCGCGACCCCGATCCAAGGACCGATCGCTACCGCGATCAGCAACATCGCTGCCCAATCCGACCTGCGCGATCCGGTCGCAGCGATCACCACGATCGCGGACTCGCTCGCGGCCACCGTCTACAAGACCGCTGTCGGCGTGGTCAACGAAGACCTGCACGGTCGACGGGTCGACGAGCTGTCCTACGATCCGGCCAAGTCACTGAGTCAGCGCCTGGCCGAAGCCTCCGATCCCTCGACGCCGATGCCCGGTCTCGACGAGGCGATCGCGGCGGTGCTGCGGGTCGGCACGATCGCTTTCAACGCGGTCGTCACCGTGGCCAAGAAGGTCTTCACCCCGGCCACGATCGCCGAGCTGGCCGCCGTCGGGTTGGCCAATCCGATGGCGGCGCTGGCTTCCCTGGGTGCCAAGGTCGCCGGCGCTGTCGTGGAGTTGATCCCGCCGCGCACCGCGAACAGGTGGGTCGAGCAAGCCTACGACACGATCACCACCAACATCCGCGACAACAGCGAGCTCTACCTGCTCTCGAGCGCAACGCAATACAGCAACACCTCCGGCCGCCACGGCTCCTACACCAGCGCACCCGTGACATCCAGTGGCGAATCCGCCCTCGCCGCCACCGCTGATTGGTTCGCCGCCAGCGCCCGCGACATCGCTGCCTCTGCCACCACTCCCGCATCACTGCGGTCTGCCCCGGCGCCTACGAACCCGGCGACATCGCCACGTCCCAGCTCGTCGCCACCGCCGGCGCCGACGACGACCCCAGCTTTGACATCCTCGCGCGGGCTCGTGCCCGCTCCCTGACCCCTTCGGGCGGGAGGCGGCTCAGCTCGGCACCTAATCACCTACACGAGCTGATCCGTAAGTCGATCCCGAGGCGCTCCCCCCGAAGGGCCCACCCCACCACCCACCAAGGAGGTGAACGACATGGCCCCCGATCCCCGAACCAGCGACGCACACGGCTGGGGATGGCTCAACACCACCACAGCACCGCTGCCCCTGCACCTTCCAGACCACCGAACAGACCAGCCCTCCGATGAGTGGGAATGGATCGCCGATCCGCCGCCCCCCGAACCCGGCCCACGCGCCGCGAACCCCACACACCGGGGCCATAGCATGCCGATGCCGCCGCTGGCAGTGTGGCTGAGCATCGCGTTCGGCATCGCCGCCACGATCGCGATCATCACGTTGCTCGCCCCAACAGCACAGCGGCGCGATAACGAGCCGACCGCCGAACCCGAGTCGGCAGCGCCGAGCAGTGCGGTGCCCCTGGGCTCGACACCAGCCGCGGTTCCGAGCAGCCCGGCCTGCACGGGATTGTCCGGCGCCCTGGTCACCGCCACCGTCGCACCCTCGGCGGGACCTCTGATGGCGGCGATCGCCGGATTCGAACACGCCTACTACGTCGCACGCGACCCCGAAGCCGCCCTGCGGTGGCTGGCACCCGAGGCCGGAATCGCCGCCGAGCCACTGGCAGCGGGCATCACCTCCATCCCGGCCGGCACCCAACATTGCGTGGCCATCACACCCATCGCAGAGACCACCGCGACCGTGCACCTGGCCGAACGACGCCCCGACGGGCAGCGCATCGACTACCTCCAGGTGATCAACATCCGGGTTGCCGAGGCCGGCCACGCGGTGATCACCAACATCCAACGCCAGGGCAACCCATGAGCGCCGCCCTGGTCCGCCGCGAGGTCGAGGGCCTCGACATCACCGGCCGCATGGAACCGGCCACCATCGCCGCACCCCCGGCCGAACGGCGAGCCCCGATCCGGCACACCGCTTTGCCGATCACCGGCCCGCACCCGCCGTTGTTCGCGGTGCTGGGCGCCCACGGCGGAGCAGCGACCTCGACACTGGCGCGCTGGTGGGGCCCGGCCGCCGACTCCGGACTCGCCTGGCCCGCCGCGCCGACAACCACCCAAAACGTCGTCATCGCAGCCCGGCTCTGCATGCCCGGATTGATCGCCGCAGCAGAACGACTGCGCGAATGGCACGCCGGACTCGCACCCGAGGGCGTGGTGGTCGTGGGGCTCGTGCTCTCCGCGGTGCGCCCCGGCCGGGTGCCCGCGCCGGTGCGACGCTACCGCGAGGTCGTCACCGAACTGGCCGACGCGGTCCACACGATCGGCTGGCACGACGAACTCACCAGCTGCGAACTCGCCGATCTGGCCGAGTACCTGCCGTTCGACCCGCCACCGAAACGTCGCGCGCCGATAACCGCCGCCGTGCCGCGCGATGTCCATTCCGCGGGCGCGGCGATCATCTCTGACCTCGCGATGGTCAGAAAAGCCATTGAGGCACAGCATGATTCGGAGGAACCGTGATGAGTGCGACCGCGCTATTGCTGGACGCCTACCCCCTGCTCGCGCAGGGAGAAATCAAGATCACTCCGAAAGCGCCCCCGGAGTCGGAGCGGCTGCTCAACATCGTCCGCTACATCTCGTGGCTGGCGATGCTGGCCGGGATCGCCAGCTTGATCTACGCCGGCGGCAAATTCGGCTGGGAACGATTTCACGGCGGGGCGTTGGAGTCGCCCAAGATCGTGCTCGGCGCGCTGATCGGCGGAATCCTGTCGACCTCGGCCGGGGGAGTCATGAACGCGATCGTCACCGGCGGCGGATGACCGCCTCCAGAGCCGCACATTGCGCGGCACACCCCATATCTCCCTTGCGGATTCGTCGAAAGAACCCTCATGTCACTTGAAACTCACCCGATCGCCTTCACCGCGGCCGACGGCCTGCGCCTATCGGGCACCCGGCTCGGCCGCCCCGACACCCCCGCCACCATCGTCTACCTGCACGGCCTGCTGGCGGACGCGACGTTCTGGACACCGTTGACCCGGCGACTGAGCCGGCATCTGGGCGAGGACATCGCCCAGCTCGTCTACGACCAGCGCGGACACGGGTCCTCGGGGTGGCCTGCGAAACACCAGCACACCACCATGCGCGGCCTCGCCGAGGACCTCGAGGCGGTGCTGGCTCACGCCCACGGAGCGGTGGTGCTGGTCGCGCACTCCGCGGCAAGCCTGGTCGTGCACACCTACATCGAGCACTACCGCGCCCGTCAGGTGGCGGGACTCGTGTTCTTCAACGCCGCCTGCCATTTCCGGTTCCACGACATGGCGATGGTCCCCTCACAATGTCAACCGACACTGGCCCGGCTGCGCCACCAGCGCCGTCGCCGCCTCGACCCTGTCGCCGCCGCAGGGCACGCCATGCTCGAGCGCCGCCTGCGCGCCTTGGCCCAGCAGGGAAAGCTGGCACAGTCCTTCATCACCGGCGCCCGGCCCGGCGACCCCCGGGTGCTGGCCGACCTACTACAGCAATGCAACGAAACCCGATTGTCGGCGCAGGTGGCGGTCGCGATGCGCTCGACCCCCTCGTTCGTGCTCGGCGGCGAACTCGACCGCATCGTGGCCGCCCACGACTCCGTGCGCCTAGCGGATGCGATCTGGGCCGACTACGAAATGATCCCCGGCGCAACCCATTCTCTGCCACACACCCAACCCGAACTCGCCGAGGACGCGGTCCTGCGTGCGCTGGAAGTCGCCTACCGCGACCACGAATCCGTGCCCGCCGTCGACGGGGCCGACTGGTGAGCGCCAAACAGCTCCCGGCAGGGGTGACCGAACCGATCTACCAGCTTCTGGGATGGCTGGCCTGGCTGGTGCTGGTCCTGTGTATCGCCCGCGCGGTGTGGGTCGGCGGGCTGCTCGCGGTCCGGATCTACCGCGAGGAAAGCATCGAAGGACTCGCCGGAACCATCGCCGCCGCAGCACTTCTCAGCTCCGCTGGCGCACTCGCCGCCGCCATCATCGGCACCCGCTGACCACGAAGGGAACCAGCCATGACCCACCCCGCCCGCCCCAGAACCACAGCCTGCCTCGCCGTCTGCGCCGCCCTGGCGATCACGGTCACCGTCTTGGGCTGCTCGCGCGACGACGACGGTCTACCCGCCGGGCAGCCGAGCCTCGATCTGCGCACGTTGCCGAGTGGGTTGCGGTGGATTGCGTTCAACAACATGCAATTGCCGGTCGCCCGTCAAGGTCCCGCCGCCGACAAGGGTGCGGTGGTGTCGGGGTTCGAGCAGTCGCCGGTCGGGGCCGCGCTGGCCGCGATTCACGCCACGGTGCGCATGTCGGTCGCTCTGGACAGTCAGTGGCCGGCGGTGACCGCGGCGATGCTGGCGCCGGGGCCCGGACGGGACGAATGGGCCGTGCTGCGCACCCAGATCTCCATCACCGAAACCGCTTCCGGCGAGAGGCCCCGCATCGCGGGTTATCGGGTCGAGCGCTACACCCCCGAGACCACTGAGGTCTCGATCTACACCCGCCAAACCGACTCCTCGCTGACCCGCAACGCCACCACCGTGGCGTGGCAGTCCGGGGACTGGAAGCTGCGGATTCCTTACCAGCCCGCCATCTCGGCGGTGACCGCGATCGAGACCATGCCCGCCGAGGCCGTCGCACTGACTCCGGCGTGAGAACGGACCCACCCCATGAGCTTTCGCAATCTGTTGATCACCCTCCTCCTCGGCATCACCCTCGCCGTCGCGGCAGCGTTCGCCCTGGCGATGACCGGTAACCAAGGCCCCAGCACCCCCTCGACCCCGAGCAGCACACCACCGGGCGCCACACCTTCGCCGTGGCTCACGCCCGTCACGCCGCACACCGTCAAGCCGCCGACGATCGACCGCTTCGGAAACCGGCTCGAGGACAAAGGAATAGAGGAAGGCAGCGTTCTCCCGCAGGATCCCGCGGCCCGGATCCCGTCGAACCGACCGGACTACCTCAGCGCCGCACCCGCACGAATGCAATGGCAGCGTGGATGGGGCGGTGCGGCGCTACCGTTCTCGGGCAGCGACGGCCCGGCCCAGATCCGTTCCGGTGTCGCCTCCGGTTTCGCCCCGACCCCGCAGGGCGCGGCGCTGGCCGCCGCCGACGCGCTCGCCCGCGTGCTGGCCGCACCGGAGGGGGTGTGGCAACAAGTCCTCGCCCAGCGCTACCACGGCGGTGGAAAAGCGCTGGAAGCGCGCTTCGCGCGAGCCCGCAGTTCCACACCCGACGCCGCGCAATTCGTTGTGGTCCCCGAAGGCTTCCGCGTACTGGCGGACTATCGATCCGACTTCGCGGTCGTCCAGATCGCGACCAAAGCGCCCGGCGGAAGCGCCTACTCGACCTGGCCGATGACCTGGAACGACGGTGACTGGCGAGTGCGCGTCCCCGACGACATCGAAACCCTCTGGGCCCCAGCGACCCCGATTACCTCGCTCGCTGAATTCGGCAGCTGGAAGTCGACGCCATGACGACTCAACTCAGCGCCTCCGGCCAACACGCGGTTCTCGCTGGCCCACTCCATCAGCAGGTCCCCGTGCCCGACGTGTGCGACGTCCCCGGCGGGCCGGGGGCAGTCTGCCAACTCGGACGGCTTGGCAGACGAGTCGCCAGCGATGCTGTGAACTCGAGCTTCGACGGCATGGTCGACAGGCTTGTTGCCGGGCTGGCAGACGCTCTGCAATGGACGTTGACCTGGTGGCTCGACATTCCGTCACCGACGCTGGCGACCCCGTCTGGTGAACCGGGGACGTTGATGGCCTCGATCCGGGACTACACCAGTGGGCTGCAGGTTCTGCTGCTGACCGCGGGAATCATGTTCGCTGCCGCACGGCTGGCGTTGGCCAAGCGCGGAGGATTGGCCGGCGAAGCACAGGAGTCGTTCATGACTTTCGCCAAAGCGGTCTTCGCCTCAGCGATGTTCGCCGGTGTGGTGGCCGCTGGCACCCGTGCTGGAGATGAGTTCTCGAACTGGGTGCTCTACGACGTGACCGAAGCTGATGCGCCCGGCGTGATCACTCGGCTCGAAGGCTTCGATCTGCGCCACGGCACCAGCCTCGGCACGGGACTGCTGCTGATCCTCGCTGTGCTGGGGATCCTCAGTGCACTCGTGCAATTGGTGATGCTGGTTGTTCGACAAGCGCTCCTGATTCTGGTCGTGGCGGCCATCCCGATCGCCGCCGCAGCGTCCGGGATGGGCCCAGGTTCGCAGGGCTACAAGAAAATGCTGGCGTGGGCTCTGGCCTTCGTGCTGTGGAAACCGGTCGGCGCGCTGGTCTATGCGATCGCGTTCACCGCCGCCGGTGCGCCCACCCAGGAGCCCCAGGACCCGCAACTGGTCTTGCTCGGTCTTCTGCTGCTGGTGATGGTGCCGATCACGCTGCCGGCGTTGATGCGGTTGATCGCGCCCGCTGTCGCAGCCTTGGGCGGCGGTGGTGGTGCCGCGGCGGCGCTGGCCGGTGGCGGGCTGGGGATGGCGATGGGATCGGGCGCAGGCCGCACCGGTGGCCAAGCCCGCAAGATGGGCGAGGGCGAATCCTCGCCCGGCGGCGGGCCCCCGCCCGCGCGTCCCACCGGTAGCGGATCAGGCGGCGGGGGTCGTCCGATGCCCTCCGGAAACGGCGGAACGACCGGGCGCGCGGGCGGGAGCGCGAGCTCCTCGGTCGGACCCGCGACCGG